>NZ_JARBEA010000120.1 GCF_028863945.1 Jeotgalibaca caeni
CCTGAATAATTCATACCGACAAAAAAATGATCTGTTGCTCTAAATTTTACCGGAATTTATATTTTTTATTCCGTCTCAGAACCCAACAGATTAAAAAATCCGAACTGTTTAGGTAAACAGCTGCGGTTCAGCCAAATTTGGGCGCACTCGTCCCTTGAAGCACAATATAATTTTTAAAATTGGGATTTATTTACCAGCAGAGCTGCTGGATATTTCCGAGGACTTGATAAAATAAGCCCTGATGTACATGATAAGAACTGAGTTTCAGCAGCAGCCTACGTCCTGTTCGAACGAGTTTACCTGCGACCTTGAATCGTTTTAATCGGATTGTGTCCACCTGCATGTTGGCCGATCCCTGTGTGAAACAAAGCGTACGCATAAAGTTAACGATGTTGTAAGCCAACAGGCTTACCATCATGCCAGCGTAATTTTCTAAAAAGGAAGGGCTATCGGTCTTATCGAAATAAAAGCCATTCTTCGCTTCTTTAATGAAGTTTTCCATGGTGCCGCGTTTACAGTAAGTCCGAAAGACTGTTTCTGCATAGACATTATTGGAGTAATTGGTGACGATGTATTCATGTCGGAATAAGAGTTCATCAGCTTCCCGTGTTGATTTAATGCAGACTCGGCGTTCTTTGGACCAACTTTTTGCTTGATAGGATGTTGAAGAATAAACAACTTCTTTTTCATCCCAAGGGTGGTTATCGTCAATCTGAATAAAGCTTTCCGCAATTTTTGAAAGGTTACGGTTCGCTTTTAAGCGGATCACAAAGAAGCTGTCATAAGCTTCACAGAGATCGTAAAGTTCCGGTGTAGCGAACCCGCTATCTCCACGGACGAGAATATTGCTGACAGGAACCACTTGGTTATAATGCTCAAAAAGAGGCTCCATAAATGTCCCAACGCCATTAGACGTGTAGACATTGCCAGAACGAAGTTCTGCTTTTAAGAAATCTCCCGTCAAACCGTCAAATGCGACTAACGGATGGTATCCATTGGTTCGATAATGAGCATTGTAATCAGTATTTTCTTGATCTCCGTAAGTATCAGAATGGGTTGAATCCAAGTCAAAGATCATTTCTGTTGTATTTCTTGCCGACCGTACTTTATCAATCATGGCTTGGTTAAGATCTTGCAACTGAGAAATATTTTCTTCGCTTATGCGATCCCAGAATCGGGAAATCGAAGACTGCGAGGCAAGCCTGGACTTATCCAAAATCACCTTGAAAATAGGGTCTTGCTTCAATAGATTTGCGGAGGAATCGGTCGAATAGCCAGCGATATTTTGATAAATCAACTGCTCCATCAAAGAAAAATTGTCATGGATATGATAGAGACGTTTGTCCTCTATTCCCAAGTATTGCTTAGAAAGATCGGAGAAATTAAGAGACTCCATAAATTCTTTGACGAGAACCAATCCAGAATCGGTGGACAAATTTCCACCTGTGTTTGAAATCGTCAGTTTAGAGTTGAATTGTACCTTTTTTTCGTGTAATGTAGCCATTGAGAGAGCCCCTTTCTATGGTTTTAGTGTGGTAACTTAACCATATCAGATTGGGGTTCTTTTTGTACACCCAAAGGGTGTTTATCGAACAAGTGAAAAATGCTATTGCAGCAAGGTTAGTCGTAGTTTCCTGAAATTTTATGAATTATCCAGG
>NZ_JARBEA010000121.1 GCF_028863945.1 Jeotgalibaca caeni
TCTTTCCTACGTTTAGTCAAGAGAAATAATATTAATAAATACAGATATTTTTTACTTAGTTGAGCTCTCCTTTGGAGAGTAAAGTGATTGGTAGCTATTTTAGAAAATAAGAACATGACAAATAGACATCCCTTTTCCTATTTTTTTGAAAAGGATTATGTTATATTAATGCTATAGATTGGCCCTCAGAGGCCGTGTACGCATAGTTGTACTTGGTATCGTTCCTCACCATGGAATGCATACACTTCAGTAGTTTGTTCATGCAGGCTACGACTGCAACCTTGTCCTTCTTGGGGACGGGTTGCTTTTTTAATTTATAATAATAATCCACGATATGATTCGGTGCAGCTTTCTGTTGGCGTATCATGTTGCGGACCGTGAAGAATAGGATTTTCCGCCCCTTTGGATTCCCGCGTTTATTGATATGATCCTTCCCTGTATAGTTACCCGATTGGTATCTGCGGATATCAATGCCCACAAAGGCATTCAGTTGATTGGACGTTTCAAATCGCCGCACGTCCCCCAACTCTCCGATTAGTAAGGCTGAAGTTAACTCTCCAACACCTGGAATCGTGATGTATAGATCGTGTTCAGGGAGTTCCCTCGCTATGCCTATCATCTGGATTTGGATCGCCTCCTTTTGGAGGAGCAAGTCTTGGAGCCTTTCCGCATAGTAGATGGTCTTTTGACAATGGACACTGTTTTCATCCGCAGTTGGGTAAGCATCTTGTGCCAGGACGATTAGTTCTTCCGCCTTCTTGCGGGCACGGTTTTCGGAGATGTTTTTCCTTGTAGATTTAATTAACAGGTTTTTTATTTTAGTCGGTGTGGACCGCAATACCAGGTTAGGGTGTGGAAACAGACTAATCAATGTCAGGACGTAAAGGTTGATCCCGTTCGAGAAAAACTGTTCTAGCTCTGGGAAGGTGAGCTGGAGACAGTTGTGCAGGTGCATACGGGTTCTTTTGATTTCCTCCTCCACCTCTTGGTAGAAGCGGGATAAATCACGCAGATTTTGGTAGACATCTTCCTGCACCACCTTCGGTGTCCGCCTTTTCCCGGCATGTGTTTGCGCCAACTTGTGAGCATCCTGTTTGTCGGTCTTCCAACTCCTCAAGGTATCTTCTTCCAGTTGTTTCTTGGCTTGAAGCGGGTTCAGCAGGGTGTAGGACAGGCCATTCTTTTGGCAGAAGGCTTCTACCGGC
Organism: Jeotgalibaca caeni; assembly: GCF_028863945.1. Taxonomy (GTDB): domain Bacteria; phylum Bacillota; class Bacilli; order Lactobacillales; family Aerococcaceae; genus Jeotgalibaca; species Jeotgalibaca caeni. The sequence goes on from NZ_JARBEA010000121.1 coordinate 1,206, forward strand.
CGGGAATAGACACCAGTGGCCTCAAAAACCATATCCGGGACTTGCGGCAGGTTCCGGATTTCATTTAGTAGGATGCCAAATCCTGTTTTCGTGTGGGCAATGTTCCCCTCCCATAAGCAAGTATCATTTTTATAGATGACGGCATAACTTTTCTTCATGGAAACGTCTAGTGCGACTACAAACATGGCTTTCTCCTCGCTTTCTCGTTTAGTTTGAAAGACCCTCACTGATTCATTTCGATTCCCATTTCCTTTACACGGACTCGCAGTCCCACATACTTAAACCTGATTCTGAAATGACAGTGAAGGAGCCCGGTTTATATTTCGGACTCGGAGTCCTTGAGAGTAAGGTCGGGCTTCCTTTCACCACTACTATATCTGAAAAAAAGAAAATAGTAGGCAGGAACCCCCGTCGGGGTTTCTACCTACTAATCTTAGTATGTTT
>NZ_JARBEA010000122.1 GCF_028863945.1 Jeotgalibaca caeni
AAAATGACCCGACCCCCAAAAGTTAGACCTAAAAAATCTAATTTTTGGGGGTATTTTTATGGTCAAATATAGTTTTGAATTTAAGTTAAAAATTGTTCATGAATACTTGAGTGGAAGTAGAGGATATTCCTTTATAAGCAAGAAATATGGAATTCCTAGCGCTACTATGCCCAGGGACTGGGTCATTAATTACCAGGCCTTCGGTGAAGAAGGCCTGCAGAGAATCAAGAAAAAGAAGGATTATTCTGTTCAATTTAAACAAGATGCGATAGAGTTGTACCTATCAAAGCGGATTTCCTATCGGAATTTAGCCACGGAATTGGGAATGACGAATCCAAACCTGATTGTGAGTTGGATGACCACCTTCCGGGCCGAAGGCCTTCAAGGACTTGCCGGAGCGAAGGGATGGCCATCTGAAATGAAGAATAATAAAAAGAAAAATGGAGCCAAGAAAGCTTTCCAGTCACCAATAGAAAGCAACCATTCGAAGCGAATCCAAGAACTTGAAACCCAAATCCTATCCTTACAAATCCAAAATGCCTTTTTAAAAGAATTGCGGAGTCTGCAGACCCAGGAAAACCAAGAACCAACGAACAAACTGCCCGAATCGTCCACAGACTCCGCCGAAAATTCCAATTGAAAGATATCCTGGCTGCCATCCGTTTCCCCAAATCAACCTATATGTACTGGCAGAAACGGTTGGATCGTGAAGACCCAGATGTGGAAGTCAAGGAAGTGATGTTGGCGATTCGAAAAAAACATGCGAACTATGGTCATATTCCTATGAAAAAAGAATTGATGAAGTGTGGCCTGGTTGTGAACAAGAAGAAGGTTCAACGTCTTATCCGGGAACTGGATATTCGTGTCGTTGCCTTCACGCGAAAGTCACGTAGGTACAGCTCCTATAAAGGTACGGTAGGAAGAGTGGCACAAAATCGGATTAACCGTAGGTTTTCCTCCACCATTCCATATCAAAAAATCACGACAGACACAACTGAGTTTAAGTATTACGAAGCAGACACAACCGGCAAGCTTCAGATGAAGAAAGTATACCTTGATCCGTTTCTAGACTTGTTTAACCGTGAAATTATCAGCTATAGCATTTCCACACAACCCAATGGGGAGACCATCATGGAAGCTTTGGAAAAAGCAATTGAGGTCACGAAAGGTTGCCAGTTTAGGCGGACCTTCCATTCTGACCAAGGCTGGGCGTACCAAATGAAGGCCTATAGTGCCAAAATTAAAGAACACAAAATTTTTCAGAGTATGTCCCGGAGAGGGAATTGCCTGGATAATTCCCCAATGGAGAACTTCTTTGGCATCTTGAAACAAGAGATGTATTATGGAAAGATATACCGGAGCTTTAGGGAACTGGAGCGAGCTATTACTGCCTACATCCATTACTACAATCATGAGCGGATGAAAGAGAAACTGGGATGGGTGAGTCCAATAGAATACCGGCTAAATCACATGGCATCAGAACTGGTTACTTAGGCCCCTCCGTCCATCCGAAGGATTCTTGAATCAATAACCTGTAAACGAAGAGAAAAATAAATAACGAATAAAAAGGAGAGAATTTCTTCTCTCCTACAAGTCCAACTTTTGGGGGTCAGTACAAAA
>NZ_JARBEA010000123.1 GCF_028863945.1 Jeotgalibaca caeni
AAAAACATACTAAGATTAGCAGGTAGAAACCCCGACGGGGGTTACTGCCTGCTATTTTCTTTTTTTGGGATATAGTAGTGGTGAAAGGAAGCCCGACCATAGTCCCGAGGACTGCGAGTCCGAAACAAAAACCGGGCTCCTTCACTGTCATTTCAGAATCAGGTTTAAGTATGTGGGACCACGAGTCCGTGTAAAGGAAATTGGAATCGGAATGAATCAGTGAGGGGCTTTCAAACCAAACGAGAAAGCGAGGAGAAAATAATGTTTGTAGTCGCACTAGATGTTTCCATGAAGAAAAGCTACGCCGTCATCTATGAAGGTGACACTTGCCTGTGGGAAGGAATCATTGCACACACAAGAACAGGTTTCGCCAGCCTGTTGAATGAGATACAGAGCCTGCCACAAGCTCCGGAGGTGGTTTTCGAGGCCACGGGCGTCTATTCCCGGCCGGTAGAAGCCTTCTGTCAAAAAAATGAGCTGGCCTACGCTTTGCTGAACCCCCTTCAAGCAAAAAAACAACTGGAAGAAGATACACTGAGGAGTTGGAAAACCGACAAACAAGATGCCCACAAGCTGGCGCAAACCCATGCCGGGAAAAGACGGACACCGAAGGTGGTACAGGAAGATATCTATCAAGACCTGCGCGATTTATCCCGCTTCTACCAAGAGGTGGAGGAAGAAATCAAACGCACGCGGATGCACCTGCATAACTGTCTACAGCTGGTATTTCCGGAGTTGGAACAGTTCTTTTCGAACAAGATTAACCTCTACGCCCTGACCGTAATCAGCTTGTTCCCGCACCCCGATTTAGTCTTGAAGTCCACACCGACTAAAATAAAAAATCTATTACTTAAATCCACACGGAAGAAAATATCCGAAAACCGCGCCCGCAAGAAGGCGGAAGAGTTAATCGCTCTGGCACAGGATGCTTATCCAGCTGTAGCTGAAAACAGTATCCACTGTCAAAAGACGAGCTACTATGCGGAAAGGCTCCAGGATCTTCTCATCCAAAAGGAGACTCTCCAAGGCCAGTTAATCGGCATGGCGAGGGAACTACCCGAACACGAGCTATACAGCTCGATTCCAGGGATTGGCGAACTGACATCTGCCCTATTGATCGGGGAGCTGGGGGATGTGAGGCGGTTTGAAACGTCAAATCAATTGAATGCCTTCGTGGGCATTGACATCCGCAGGTACCAGTCAGGCAATTATTTAGGCAAGGATCATATAAATAAACGTGGCAATCCCAAAGGAAGGAAAATATTGTTTTTTAGTGTACGAAACATGATCCGCCAACAGAAAGCTGGCCCAAACCATATCGTGGATTATTACTACAAATTAAAAAAGCAACCCGTCCACAAGAAGGACAAGGTTGCAGTCGTAGCCTGTATGAACAAACTACTCAAGTGTATGCATTCCATGGTCAGGAACCATACCAAGTACGACTATGCGTACACGGCCTCCAAGGGCCCATATCTATCGTTACTATAACACAATCCCCTGCAAAAAAATAGCAAAAGGGATGTTTATTTGGCATGTCTATTTCCTTATCAAGTATAGCCCTAGGCTGACTCTCCAATGGAGAGGTTAAGATATTCTTACTAAACAGATAAATA
>NZ_JARBEA010000124.1 GCF_028863945.1 Jeotgalibaca caeni
CCTGAATAATTCATAGTTTTTCTAATATGCTCTCTAAACCTTGTCCCGTCCTTGTTTTTCATATTGTTATCCGACACCCTTTGGGTGTACAAAAAGAACCCCAATCTGCTATGGTTAAAGCGACTAAACCTAACCAAAGAAAGGGGTTCTCTCAATGGCTACATTACAGGAAAAACGCGTAAACTTCAACTCAAAAATGGTGATAAATAATTCGGGCGGCAATCTTTCCACCGATTCTGGCTTGATTTTGGTAAAAGAATTCATGGACTCGATTGGCTTCTCCAAGTTAGCCAGCCAGTTTCTCACCTTCCAGGACAATCGCAGCCACTGCTTTCATGACAACATCTCCTTGCTGGAACAACTCCTGTTCCAGTTGATCGCTGGTTATCCTGCGGATTCATCAGCTAACTCACTGAAGGAAGATCCCGTTTTCCAACTGGTGCTTGAGAAGGAAAGCTTGGCATCACAAGCATCACTTTCCCGGTTCTGGGACCGGATCAGCGAAGCGACCATTTCCCAGTTCCAAACCCTGAATCAGGCGCTGATCGATAAAGTGCACGTGGAACGGGACGCAACGGAGCTCATTATCGACCTAGACTCCACCCATTCCGATACGTTCGGCAAGCAGGAAGGCAGCAAATTCAATGCCCACTACCGGACAAACGGCTATCACCCCTTGGTGGCTTTCGATGGCCTGACGGGTGATTTCTTGAAGGCAGAACTGCGTTCTGGCAATGTCTATACCTCGAACGGCGTAAAAGATTTCCTGGAACCGATGCTGGCACATTACAGCCAGACACTTCCCTGTACCAAGCTGCTCGTCAGAGGGGACAGTGGTTTTGCGACCCCCGAGGTCTATGATATCTGCGAGGCTTATCAAAGCCAGTATGTTATTCGCCTGAAGAAAAACAAGATCCTGGAGAAAATCGCGGAGTCGTTCATCCTCATCGGAAATGAGCATCCCTGGGAGGAAAAGGAAGTCCACTATCATTCCACGACCTATCGGGCAAAGAGCTGGGCGAAGGGGCGCCGGATTTGCATCAAATCCACCCGGGAAGCGAACGAGCTGCTATTCAGGCACGAGTATGTGGTCACGAATTGCTCGGAGGAACTGTCCGCCCGGACGATGTTCCAGCTTTACCACAACCGGGGGACGATGGAAAATTTTATCAAGGAAGCAAAGAACGGCTTCTATTTCGACAAGACCGACAGTTCCTCCTTCTTGGAGAACCATGCCCGCATGATGGTCAGCCTGTTGGCTTATAACCTGATCAATTTCATGAAGTCCATCTGCTTGCCGCCGAAAGAGGCCGGCTTCCAAGTCGATACACTTCGTCTGCGCCTGTTCAAAGTGGCGGGGAAACTCGTCAAGAGCGGCCGCCGGCTGTTCCTGAAATTGAGTTCCACCCACGTTTACCAACAGTCGTTCTACCACCTGCTACAGAAAATCCAGCAGCTGGCCTGGTAAGCCATCCAAATGGGCTCATTTTAAAAAACTAGTGGAACCCAAGGGGTTCGTGCGCCCAAAAATAGGGTTCATACGCCAATTTTCCTAATGTGAAGCCAAATCAGCTTGCGCATTTAGAAAA
>NZ_JARBEA010000125.1 GCF_028863945.1 Jeotgalibaca caeni
ATGGATCACAGCAAGATGGATCATAGTCAGATGGATCACAGCAAGATGGATCACAGTGAAATGGATCATGGCGCAATGGGAGGGCATGCCCACCACCATCACGGTAGCTTTAAAGAGATTTTCTTGAAGTCACTCCCATTAGGAATTGCAATCTTACTCATTACTCCTTTGATGGATATTCAGTTGCCTTTCCAAATTATCTTTCCTTATGCAGACGTTGTAGCAGCTGTATTGGCAACCATTCTATACATTTATGGCGGAAAACCATTCTACATGGGTGCGAAAGATGAGTTTAATTCAAAAGCTCCAGGCATGATGTCCTTGATTACTTTGGGAATAACGGTTTCTTATGCCTATAGTGTTTACGCAGTGGCCGCTCGATATGTGACCGGAGAACATGTCATGGACTTCTTCTTTGAGTTTGCAACGTTACTTTTAATCATGTTATTAGGACACTGGATTGAAATGAAGGCATTGGGTGAAGCAGGGGACGCGCAAAAAGCTCTAGCAGAATTAGTGCCAAAAGACGCTCATGTTGTTTTAGAAGACGATTCGATTGAGACTCGTCCTGTGTCTGAACTTCAGGTTGGAGATGTGATCCGTGTTCAAGCAGGAGAAAATGTTCCAGCTGATGGTATCATTATTCGCGGAGAATCCCGTGTAAACGAGGCCCTCTTAACAGGTGAATCTAAGCCAATCGAAAAGAATGTTAAAGATCAAGTCATTGGTGGATCAACAAATGGTAGTGGTGTCCTATATGTAGAAGTAACAGAAACAGGGGATAAGTCCTTTATCTCACAAGTACAATCATTAATTAGCCAAGCACAAAGCCAACCTTCTCGAGCAGAGAATGTGGCTCACAAAGTAGCTGGCTGGTTGTTCTACATTGCGGTTGTAGTAGCTTTAATCGCCCTACTAATCTGGACGATCATTGCGGATCTGCCTACAGCCGTTATCTTTACGGTGACTACGTTAGTTATTGCCTGCCCACACGCTTTGGGTCTTGCTATTCCCTTGGTAGTATCACGTAGTACTAGTTTGGGTGCAAGCCGAGGATTACTGGTTAAAAATAGAGAAGCTTTGGAATTAACTACTAAAGCGGATGTTATGGTATTGGATAAAACAGGTACTTTAACAACTGGTGAATTTAAAGTGTTGGACGTCACTGTTTTGAGTGATAAATATTCTGAAGAAGAAATTACAGGCTTGTTGGCGGGTATAGAGGCGGGCTCCAGTCACCCGATTGCCCAATCGATTGTGAACCACGCTGAAGCGAAAGGCATTAAGTCAGTTTCCTTCGACTCCATTGAAATCGTTTCGGGAGCAGGAATAGAAGGGGAGGCGAACGGCCACCACTATCAATTAATCAGCCAAAAGGCATACGGAAAAACATTGCGTATGGATATTCCGAAAGGCGCTACTTTAAGTATCCTTGTAGAAAATAATGAAGCAATCGGCGCTGTCGCATTGGGAGATGAACTGAAAGAAACCAGCAGAAACTTGATCGAGGTGCTGAAAAAATACGGAATTGAACCACTCATGGCTACTGGTGATAACGAGGAAGCTGCACAAGGAGTTGCAGAAATT
>NZ_JARBEA010000126.1 GCF_028863945.1 Jeotgalibaca caeni
GGTCCACTGGTGCAGGGCTTTTTTATAAAGGAGAGAAGTGGTATGAGTGATTCATTGTTTCAATTAGAGAAGGTTGGTTTTCAGGCAAACGGAAACCAAATCCTTCAAGATATCTCTTTTACAGTAAACAAAGGGGAAGTGATTGTTTTTTCTGGTCCTTCTGGAAGTGGAAAAAGTACCCTTTTGAAATTAATTGGTACGCTGCTTTCCCCAACTTCCGGAAAAATTTATTATCGAGGTACGGATCTGCAAAAAATCGATCCTGTGGAGTATAGAAAAGAAGTCTCTTATTTCTTTCAAAACGCTTCTCTATTCGATGAGACAGTTCAAGAGAACTTGTCTTTTCCTGCCCGCATAAGAGAAGAAGGATTTGATCGGGAACGTGCAAAAAAATTGTTAGAACGAGTTCAAATACCTGAAACTTACTTATCGAAAGAGGTCAAGGAACTATCAGGAGGGGAAAAACAACGGGTTGCATTGGTCCGAAATTTGATGTATCAACCGAAAGTGTTGCTCCTGGATGAAGTTACCAGTTCATTGGACCAAGAAAACAGAGCGATTGTCCTTGATTTAGTCCGAGACATGATGAAAGACCAACAAACTACGGTGTTGGCCGTCACTCACAACCAGGAAGAAATCGACCAAGCTTCTCGTCTGATTACTATCAAAGGTGGAAAAATGGAGGAATCGAAATGACAAACAATTTGGAAATCAGTAATCTTTCTTTGCTTTTATCCTCTGTCCTCTTGATAGTTGCCTTGTTGATTGATTACAAAGAGAAATTGGGATTAGGAAACGACATTTTTATTGCGGGAATTCGCGCTGTCGTTCAATTATTCCTTATTGGATATGTATTGAGCTACGTATTACGAGTGGATAACAACTTTCTCACTTTAGCGATGGTTTTGTTCATTGTTTTCAACGCTTCTTATAACGCCCATACACGCAGTGAGGGGATCAACCGCTCTTTTAAAATTTCAACGACGGCTATTGGAGTAGGAACAGCCTTGTCCTTACTCATTCTTGTTTTTTCAGGAGTCATTGACTGGTCCCCTTCCCAAATCGTTCCAATTACAGGCATGATTGCCAGCAACGCCATGACTGCGATTGGAGTGACCTATCGGTCTTTGAATTCAAAATTTACGGACCAACGCCAACAGGTATTGGAAAAATTGGCATTGGGAGCCAATAAAAAACAAGCGTCCATGAGTATTGTAAGAGAAAGCGTCAAAACGGGCATGGCTCCTTCTATTGACCGAACAAAAACGGTTGGACTTGTCAGCCTACCAGGTATGATGTCAGGGTTGATTTTTGCGGGAATTGATCCTGTTCAAGCGATTCGTTACCAAATTGTTGTGATGTTTATGTTGATTTCAGTTACTGCGATTTCTTCGTTTATTGCTAGTTATATGGCTTACCGTGAGTTTTATAACAATCGCAGTCAATTAATTATATGATTTGGGATGATACACTACTCTTAAAACCAGTGGTTACAATTTTATGTAGTTAAAAGAAGACCTCACGAGAATAATTGCAAAAAGAACTTCATTTTTTAAGGAAGAAGGATATTTT
>NZ_JARBEA010000127.1 GCF_028863945.1 Jeotgalibaca caeni
GTTCACATCAGGCAACTTCGGGTTTGAGCCCTATTTTTGGGCGCAGGAACCCCTTGGGTTCCATCTGATTTTTTAAAAATAGCCATTCGCATGACTTACCAAGCCAACTGTTGGATTTTTTGTAACAAATGGTAGAACGACTGTTGGTAAACGTGGGAGGAACTCAATTTGAGAAATAGCCGACGGCCGCTCTTTATAAGTTTTCCAGCCACTTTGAACAGGCGTAGACGAAGCGTATCGACTTGGAAGACGGCTTCATTCGCTGGCAAGCAGATTGATTTCATGAAATTAGTCAGGTTGTAAGCCAACAGGCTAACCATCATGCGGGCATGGTTCTCCAAAAAGGAGGAACTGTCGGTCTTGTCAAAATAGAAGCCATTCTTTGCTTCCTTGATGAAATTTTCCATGGTTCCCCGGTTGTGATAAAGCCGGAACATGGTCTGAGCGGACAGGTCCTCCGAGCAATTCGTGATCAAATACTCGTGCCTGAACAGCAGCTCGTTCGCTTCCCGGGTGGATTTGATGCAAATCCGGCGCGCCTTCTTCCAACTTTTTGCTTGGTAGGTGGTGGAATAGTAGTGGACCTCTCTTTCCTCCCAAGGATGATCATTTCCGATGAGGATGAAAGACTCCGCTATCTCAGCCAACTTCGTATGATTCTTCAGGCGAACAACATAATAGCTTTGATGGGCTTCACAAGTATCATACACCTCAGGGGTTGCAAAACCACTGTCCCCTCTGACCAGTATATCTGTGCAGGGAAGTGTCTGGCTATAATGTGCCAGCATCGGTTCCAGGAAATCCTTTATTCCTTTTGAGGTATACACATTGCCAGAACGAAGTTCTGCTTTCAAGAAATCACCAGTCAGGCCATCAAAAGCCACCAAGGGGTGATAACCGTTTGTCCTGTAGTGGGCATTAAAATTGGTGGCTTCCTGGTTGCCAAACGTATCGGAATGGGTGGAGTCCAGGTCGATAATGAGCTCCGTCGCGTTCCGTTCCAAGCGCACTTTATCGATCATTGCTTGGTTCAAAGTTTGGAACTGGGAAATCGTTGTCTCACTCATTCGGTCCCAGAACCGGGAAAGGGAAGCTTGTGAGGCAATGGCTTCCTTCTCAAGCACCAGTTGGAAAACTGGGTCTTCCTTCAGTGAGTTGGCGGATGAATCCGCAGGATAGCCGCCAATCAATTGGAACAAGAGTTGTTCCAGCAAGGAAATGTTGTCATGAATCCAGTAGCTTCGGTTGTCTTGGAACGTGAGAAAATGGGCGGCTAATTTTGAGAAGCCAATCGAATCCATGAATTCTTTCACCAAAATCAAGCCAGAATCCGTGGAAAGATTCCCGCCCGTATGATTCACTACCAATTTCGAGTTGAAATTTACGCGTTTTTCCTGTAATGTAGCCATTGAGAGAACCCCTTTCTTTGGTTAGGTTTAGACGCTTTAACCATAGCAGATTGGGGTTCTTTTTGTACACCCAAAGGGTGCAGGGATACAGATAGAATAATAGCGCCACAATACGCTTTTAGTGAATATTTAGGAAAACTATGAATTATTCAGG
>NZ_JARBEA010000128.1 GCF_028863945.1 Jeotgalibaca caeni
GGCTCTTTGTCAAGAAGTGTTGATAGTGTATTTTTCCAGTTGCATGCAGGCTAAATTTCACAATCTATCAAGCAGTAGCTGGGAACCAAAAAGTTCCTAAGCTGCTGTTTTTGTTTCTAGTAATTTATATTCAATGAAGATGCGGTTTCGGAAATTAGAAAAGTTGCGATAGCCATAGGCTGTCCGCTTGATGACCTTGATTTTATTATTAATCCCTTCCACTAATCCGTTTGAATAGTCGTAGCTCAGTGCGTTTACAATAGCTCTTTCGGATTGGCGGAATGTCTTCAAAGCTTGGTCCATCTTGGCAGAAAGCCCCCGTTGTTTCTCATGAATGAAGGACCGAAACAAATCCGGTTTCCGGTGCGCAACCGTAAAGACGATTGTTTGGTAGGCATTATAATTCAGGCGGAGACCCTCGTCCAAAGAAAGAATATAATCGATGATCCCCCGTTCCGTCACCATGCCCTTGAAAAGTCTATGATAACGGTATTCTGTGCCATTCAACAGTTCTTCTTTTTTCAGAATCAATTTCCAATATTTTTTTAGTTTCCTATAATCTCGTTTTGCTTTCAAGTCATTCGCTTTCTTCAAGGTATTCATAAAGCCAATACGTGCCATATTGAGCGCCCGGTTTACCTGCGTGACGATATGGAAACGGTCAATAATCAATTCAGCCTGAGGAAAGAGCGCCTGGAACAGCTTTTGATAAGGACCATACAGGTCCACAACCACGGTCTTGACCTTGGCGCGTTGTTCTTGTGGAAAACGTAGGAAGTAATCAGTGATTGACTTGTCTCGACGGTCTTCAAGGATATCGAAAATCCGATGGCTATCGGAATCGCAAATAATTAGACTCATGGCTCCATCAGCACTTTTGACGCTTTTAAACTCGTCGATGGCCAAGTTCTCGGGCAGATGGGTGTAGGTTTGACGGAATGTGTTATAAAAGGCTTCGAAAACCCGTTTGACGGTGTTGTTTGATACACGGTGCTCCCGAGCAATGTCCTTTTCAGATATGTTACGCGTCCCCTGGACTGCAATGGAATGTTTGACATCATTCGAGATGTGGCACCGTTTTTTGACCATCGTTGTTTCCGCAATAAAGGTTTGTCCGCATTCTCTGCACAGGAACCGCTGTTTCTTCAATTCTAAGTAGGTTGGACATCCCGCCATATCCAGGAGCAGCGGGTGGGTCAGCTTCGTCCCGTTCTTTACGATTGAACCATCGTTCACGCAGCCACAGCATTTACACGCTTTCGGTATGTAGGTGAGCGTGGCGGAGATGATTTTACAGCGCAAGCCGTTCCGTACGTCTTCCTTCAACCAATTATCTTCATCCACCTTGATATTTTTATCTTTTATTCCCAGTAGTGTTCCTATAAAATGATTATGAGACAAATGAATTTCCTCCTAAAATAAAGACTCGATACCTTCATTTTAACGGAAAAATTCATTTGTCTCTTTGTGTTTTTCACAAAAGGGCCAAAGGCCCATCAACACTTAATATTCTAGAGCC
>NZ_JARBEA010000129.1 GCF_028863945.1 Jeotgalibaca caeni
TACAATGATAAAAAAGTATAAACCAACGGTTTTCCTAAATTAATAAGGAAAATTTAGAAGTATGAATAATTCAGGTTCGTTCATGTCTCGGTATTGGTCATGGATAACTTCATCTTGTACCTTAACACCAACTAATTTAAACCCATTTTTTATTGCCACTTTGTTACTAGCTATATTTTCAACATCAGCAAAAATACTTAATTTGTTTAGTTCAAGTACCTCAAATGAATACGTACATAGTCTTTTGACAGCCTTAGAAATTATATTTTGACCAGAATAGCTTGAATGAATCCAGTATCCTATTTCAGCTTTTTTAGTATGGGAATCTATATGATGGAGGTCGATACATCCGATTATTTTATTATTCGAAGCTATGAAAAATAATTTATCCGTTCCATTTGTTGCACCAGTCATTTTCATTTTAAAGTAATTAACTTGGCTTGTGACATCAACAGAACGATCTACAAAGCTTAAAAAAGTTCGTAAATGGTCCCTGTCAGAATCGACTAAACGAAAAACTTCCTCTGCCATACTTAATTCTGGAACTACTAAGTCTAGATTTTCATCAATCCGCAACCCAAAATACTTGGTCATGACCTCACTCCTTCAAACTGTTTATCCAAAATCATATCATACTTAAAAATAAAACGTACAGATGAAAAATTTCGTAAAAAAAGATTTGCAAATTCAAAACATATCGTATATAGTTAGTTCATAGGTTGATTAGTTGACTAACTAACCAACACACCAAAAGGACAGGAGGTGCTCCTATTGGATTCAAATATTCCTATTTATTTACAGATTTCACAGTTTATAGAAAATGAGATTCTCAGCAATCGCTTGGTTGCGGAAGACAAAGTTCCATCAACGAATGAATTCTCTAAATCCATGAATGTAAACCCTGCAACTGCAGGAAAAGGGTTGAATGAATTAGTTGACCAAGGAATATTGTACAAAAAGCGAGGTTTAGGGATGTTTGTTACCGAAGAGGCAAAGACGATTATTATCAGGAACCGCAAAGACTACTTCACCAAAAATTTGCTACCTGATTTTTTGAACGAAGCGAAACAGTTAGCAATCAGCAAGGAAGAATTAATGGAAATGATTAGGAGTGATTATCATGCTTAGGCTTAAAAATGTAACGAAGACATATGGGAAACACTTGGTTTTGGACCGCGTTAACTTAACTTTCGATAATCCAGAAGGTGTTTACGGCATCCTAGGACGTAACGGAGTTGGGAAAACCACATTAATGAAAATGATTTTTAATATGACGTCGATTGTAAAATTAAGCTAGACAAATAAAAAAGCCATTCGTGGTACACTCAAATTGTAATTCCGACCAAAGAATACATAGGAGTGATCACGAATGACCTACACCCAT
>NZ_JARBEA010000013.1 GCF_028863945.1 Jeotgalibaca caeni
TTTAAAAAATCAGATGGAACCCAAGGGGTTCCTGCGCCCAAAAATAGGGCTCAAACCCGAAGTTGCCTGATGTGAACCCAAAATATCTGGTCGATTTAGTAAAATCAATGTGATACAAAAAAATCGGAATGCTTAAACGTTAAAAAAGACATTTTTCAAGAAGATTTCAGGAGTATGAATAATTCAGGTTGTTCATTGTCTTTAAAGATTTGTTGAACCTTCCAATAAGTATCAATCTGTAAGAACTCCATTTGCTGAATGATTGTCTGGTACCGGATAAAATCTTCTTTTAAGCGAATGATTTCTTCCATTTCATTCTTTTCGTTCATATATACGGACAGTACTTTTAAGAGAATTGATTCTTCCTTCAATCGTAATGCCGGTTGGAAATTGATTGGCAAGGAAAAAGTAATTTCTTGAAAATAAATAGTTAACTGCCGAACGACAGCATCTTCCGTATCTTCAGGTTGATATTTTTTATGTTCAATTAGCTCTTCAAGAGTATATACATATACATTTCGCAAGTTTTCTGACTTCGTTAAGATGCCTGGATACATTTCCTCGAATTCTGTTATGGTAGTTTCATAAAATTGCTTGTCGATATCCTCTTTTTTCATCGCGTAAATAGATTTCTGAGCATCTTGATTAAGTTTGTCATGAAATGTGATCAGCTGATCGAGCAAATAATTTTGTACGTATGTCTCATCCCGTAACCGAGAAATCTCTTCATATTGTCCTAATGATAACGGGGCTTTCCTTACTCCATATAATTCTTCAAGCTTTTGATAGTATACGTGCTCATTTTGCTGAAAGTCTTTTATGATTTCAACGACATCTGGAACGATTATTTCATTCCAATCTTGTTTAATTTTAAGTGTAGTTAGTCTATATTCACGACAAAAGGTACTTAATAGCTCGTAATCTCTTTGAATTTGTTCTTTTCTTTTTCTAGTTGCAAAGAAGGAAATGACCTTTGACCATGGTGAATGATTTTTAAGCAATCGATCAACGATTTCTCGATAAGAATGACGTTGGACTTTTTCTTCTAGCTCCTTAAAAGAAGTAATCAGCTGATCGTACCGCTGCTCAAAGTATAGATAACTTAGGATTTGGTTGGCATCTGGGCCATTCGTCTGTAGCCAAATTCCCGTGTTGTTAGTTAAGTAAGCGAACGTTCTATTCCCTTTATGATAAGCAGAAGCTTGCTCTTCCCTTACAATCTGATTCTGAATCATAGAAACCATCTGCTCTACTTCTCGATTCCAATTCCAATATCTCTGGCTAATTGTATCTAGCTCTCTTAGGATCATTTCGGCTTCACTCAGCGTCTCTTCCTCATTCACCACGCATTTCCCCCCTTTTTAGATTCGTTAGGAATATTGTATCTTAATTTTTAATAAATGGTATAAAAATCGATATCTTGTCATGGTTTGTTACCATTTATCTGATTTTATAGTACAATACAGACAGAAAACCTATGTCGAAAGAAGGGTTATTATGGACGAGAAATTATACAGTACAAAAGAGGCTGCTCATTTTTTAGGTGTTCATACGAATACGATTCGGAACATGGTACGGGACGGTCGGCTCTCTTTTATAAAAACGAAAGGAAGCAAAGGTGATTACCGTTTCCGGAAATCAGATTTGATCGCTTCTCTTCATCAAGAACAGCTGCCACTTCCCGTCACGAAGAAAGAAGAAAAAGCTCAGATGGACGGGTTAAGTTTCCTCGCTTCTTGTGGCAATCCTTACCTTATCTTTGGTAGTTACCTAGAAACACGATCGTCAGAGGACTATAGTCTGGCAGTAAAAGGGAAATCAGCGATTTGGGTGCAAGAAACCTTGCGACAGATTCGGTTGCAGTTCCCCTCGTCCTCCTTATCATTATCAATGAATGTAGAACAGTGGTTAGAAACAATCCAAATTGGTATCTCTGGCATGAGGCGTGCGGACGGTAGAATTGTGATTACGAGTTTCCTACTTTATGAAGACGGAAGTGATCGTTTTATAGTAGACGGTACACTACAGCAGTTTTATCCGAAACTTGCACCAGGAATTGTAACGCTCACCAAAAACTTGGCTGGACAGTATTATTTGAAACCTGAGTATATATCAGAGTCTGTCTTCCAGGCAGCTGTGAAGGATCCAAATAATACCTACTTCAAAACGTATATTCAAAGATTCTTGAAATAAAAAACAGAGTGTGACAAACCGAATCTTCTAACGCATACCATATCCGTAAGCAGCTAAAGCAGCAACAATCATGACAAAATGACGTCGGGTCTGCCTTTTGAAGCACGTTTAAGAGGCAAATATTCGTATACAGGAAAGCGGCTGGGACTTTTGTCCCAGCCGCTTTTTTTATGATAACGGAACAGATAACACGCGGTGAAGAAACTCTTTTGTGCGCTCATTTTCTGGATTGTTGAATATTTTTTCGGGTGGTCCTTCTTCGGCAATCACACCTTCATCCATGAAAATGATGTGGTCAGCAACTTCTTTTGCAAATTGCATCTCATGGGTTACCACAACCATGGTTAATCCCTTATCTGCTAATAGCTTCATTACCCGTAATACTTCCCCCACAGTCTCGGGGTCGAGCGCTGAAGTTGGTTCGTCAAAGAGTAAGATATCAGACTCCATCGCCAATGCTCGAGCAATGGCAACCCGTTGCTTTTGGCCGCCGGATAATTGTTGCGGACGCGCGTGGATAAATGGATCCATTCCTACTTCACGAAGGAAATGGAGCGCACGCTCTTCCGCTTCTTTTTTATCGCGTTTCAAGACATTCATCTGTCCGATCATGCAATTTTGTAAAACATCCATATTATTGAAAAGGTTGAATTGTTGAAATACCATACCTACTTTAGAACGGTATTGATAAAGATCCATTCGCTCATCTAGGATACTTTTCCCTTGGTAGGAAATTTCACCAGTAGTTGGTTTTTCTAAAAGATTCAAACAGCGTAATAAGGTCGATTTCCCCGAACCAGAGGCACCAATCAGACAAATTACTTTTCCTGCTTGAACATCAAAACTGATGTCCTTCAAAACTTCTCGGTCACCAAATTTTTTGCTTAAATGGCTAACTTGTAAAACTGCAGTCATGGTTGAACTCCTTTGCTGATGGCTTGTTCAGTCGGTAAAACTTGATGCTGGTTGGCACCAATCATTTGGTAGCTATCTGGTCCATCAATTCGTTTCTCCATATAGCGGAGAATCCGCGTAACGGTAAAGGTCATGATGAGATAGATGATTGAAGCTACAGTAAATGGACCGAAATAGTCAAAATTAATACCCGCTACAGTCTTCGCTTGGAAGAAAAGTTCCGTTACGGAAATAACATTCAGTACAGAGGTGTCCTTGATATTGATAACAAATTCATTCCCTGTTGCCGGAAGGATATTGCGCCACACTTGTGGAAGTACAACGAGACGCATCGTTTGCCAGTGGTTCATTCCAATGGCTTCAGCTCCCTCAAATTGACCTTTATCGATGGAAACAATCCCTCCACGAACAATTTCTGTCATATAAGCACCGGTGTTGATTGCCACAATGAAGATAGCTGCTTGTGTACGATCCATATCCCATCCAAAAGCTAATGCTGAACCATAATAAATAACCATCGCTTGTACAATCATTGGTGTTCCCCGAAACAGTTCGATATAACAAGTAGAGATAAAGTGGATGGTCTTTAAGAAGAAACGCTTGAATCCGCGCTCCGGTTGAGGGATGGTACGGATAACCCCCAGAATCAGGCCAATCACAATCCCTATGGTTGTACCAATCATAGAGACATAGATGGTGACCCATGCTCCCCTTAGAAATAAAGGAGCATTACTTTGAAAAATATTCCATAAATTAAGCATGATTAAACTCCTTCATTACTGAGCAGATGGTTGATTGGCAATTGCTTGATCCATTAGTTCTTGACGTTCTTCTTCCGTGATTTCACTCAAGATTTCGTTTATCTCTTCTATTTTTTCTTCGCCTTTACGGAGACCAATCGCAATGGTCGTATCTTCTGGATTCGTTTCAAAACCGTCCTCAAACTCAACAAAGGTGAAATCTTCATTGGCTTGTGCTGCACTGACTGCCTCAGGGTATTCAGAAACATAGCCATCGATTACGCCAGATTGAAGCGCCACACGCATCGCTGAAAAGTTTTCCATTGCGGCTTGTTTTTCTACGCCTTCGATTTGGTCGATCATCCCGTAGTGGAACGTATTTAACTGTGCCGTTACTTTTGCTCCGGAGAAATCAGCTAAAGAAGTAGCATTTTCGTACTCACTACCTGTTGCTACCACCATAACTAGTTGAGATTCCAAGTATGGATCACTAAAGTCGATGGTTTCCTTACGATCTTCGGTTGGCGACATACCCGCAATAATTGCGTCAATTTTATCTGATTGAAGAGCAGGAACTAACCCATCCCATTCTGTTTTCACGATGACGAGTTCTTGACCTAATCCTTCCGCAATCCGTTTTGCGATTTCAACATCGTAACCACCCGCGTATTCATTCGAACCTTCTATTTGGACTGCACCATTTTCTTCACCGATTTGCGTCCAGTTATAAGGGGCATAGGCTGCTTCCATTCCCACAACAAATTGGCCGTCTTCTTCAGTTCCTGTATTTTCTCCGCTATCTTCAGCTCCGCATCCTGCTAAAAGTGCTACGGCTCCGAACATTGCTGCTGTCATTTTCCATCTGTTTTTCATCTTCTTTTTCCCCTTTGTATAAGTTTTTAGAATACAAAAAAACCGTGAGCAAAAGGCTCACGATTGGGATCGTCCTTTTGCCCCAACATGAATGGCTCATCGATAGATAAAATTGGGCATTTTATCCTGACAGTGCCATACTTTTTCAATATAGCCCCAGCACCAATCGCTTGGTACTTCGGCGAATTCCCCTTTCGTTTCCTACTGATGGTTTTCGCAGCCTCACATTCACATTGTAATTTAATATTCTCTTTTTTGTTACTATAGCCGACTAGTGATTCTTTGTCAAATCTTTTTGACCAACAATAGCTATAATTGGTCAAAAAAACGATCTTCGTTTACAATAAAAGTATCGCTTTTGAAAATTTATTGCATAAGGGGAGGAACCGTATATGATACCAAAAATTATTCACTACTGCTGGTTTGGCGGTAATCCACTAGGAGAGAAAGAAAAGAAAACGATGGAGAGTTGGAAAAAACACTGTCCAGAATATAAAGTAATGGCATGGAACGAAGAGACCTTTGACGTAAATAACATGGGTGATTATGTAAAAGAAGCCTATGAAGCAGGTAAATGGGCATTTGTTTCCGATGTCGCTCGATTATACGCGCTAAAGGAATACGGCGGCGTTTATATGGATACAGACATGGAAGTGGTAAAACCACTTGACCCATTGTTAGAGTTAGATGCCTTTATGGGGTTCGAAATTGAGACCACTATTTCTACTGGGATTATTGCAGCAAAATCGCATCACCCAACCATTGAGTTATTATATGCGGATTATGAAGATCGTCATTTCAAACAAGAAGATGGTTCTTTAGATGAAACAACGAATGTTATTCGCATCACTGAAATTCTTCAAGAAGAAGGGTTAGAGTTAAATAACGAGAAACAAGAAATTATGGGCATTACGATTTTCCCACGTGTTTACTTTTCACCAAAAAGTTATTGGACTTATGAGATTAATGATACAGAAGATACCTATGCCATCCATCAGTTCTCTGGTTCTTGGCTATAGAAAAAAACGACAACCACATCAGGTTGTCGTTTTTTTATAAGTAATCGTTTTTCTTCAGCCAGAATACGGTAATGATGCTGAGTAAAATGGAAATAATAATCAATAAAACAAAGGCAAACGGGTTCTTCTCAAGCGGCAAGCCTACATTCATTCCCCAAAAGGAGCCAATGATTGTTGGAATCGTCAGGACAATCGTTAGGGAGGTAAGGAATTTCATTACATTATTCAAATTATTTGAAATCACGCTAGAAAATACCTCACTTAAATGATCAATCATCTGATTTGATTCATTTACCATTACTGCTGCTTGGCGAGAAATAACTTGAATATCATGCAACAGCGTTTGGCTTGAAGCATCTTCTGCATAATGCTCGCTCTTGATGAAGTGTTGGATGATTCGGTGGTTTTCCGTAATACCTGTATGGAAGTATACTAAGTTTTTATGAATCGCAATGAGGCGATAGAACGACTCGTTTTTCGTTGAATCGACTATGTTTTCTTCCATATCTTGAATCGTTTCATCAATTTCAGTAATCCCTGCTATATAAGCACTGGTCAGTTCCCAAAGAATATCCAATACGATTTCATTACCTTTTGTAGGGTAATGATTTGGGTCAATGTCTTGATACACTCCTTCTAGAAAAGAAGGTTCCCTCGTGCTGATGGTAAGAAGTTGCTGGCCAGCCATAATAATGGCTAGCGGCAAGGTTTCATATTCTTTATAACTAGTCAGCTGCTTCTTTATTTCTGGATAAAGAACGAGCGATAGATGCAGGGCAGTACCGTCTTTCGTTTTTACTGTTTCCTGCCGAGGTACTTCGTAACGATCTAGCGCATCCAAAATAAAATCTTTTGGAATTTGATAGTGTTCACGAAGCAGCTTTTGTTCTTCTTCGTCAGGATTTTCAAAATGAATCCAGTCCACCCGTTCCCCTTCTCCTACCTCTCGGTACTGATGATCGTCTCCTAATTGAAAACACTTCATCCGACACACCTGCCTGTCTCTCTTATTATGCACAAAGTATAGCATACGAGAATGATTTGTAGCAGATATTAACGAGCTTCTTTCACCAAAAAGCGTTGCTCAATCCCACTATCATCTTTTACGATGATGATTCCATTGGTTTCTTGATACTCCCAGTTTTGTTCGTTAAGTCTTCCTAATAATGCTTCTTTCTCTGCTTGATTCGGTAATTCCCAAGTGAAGTACGCTAGTCCTAATTGATTCTCTTCAGCTGGCGGCAATTGTTTCCCTGCCCATGAGTTTGAACCGATGTGGTGATGATAATCACCTGAAGCATAGAAATTAGCTTGTCCAAAGTATTCAGACTTTAAGTCTAGGCCTAGCACTCCTTCGTAGAAGTTTTTCGCTTCTATTACGTCGCGAACCGTCAAATGTACGTGACCCATCATTGTTCCAGCAGGTAATCCCTCGAATGCTTTCTTAACGGAACCAATTACACCTTCCGCATCCATAGCAATGGTAATTCCTTCAATACGACCATCTTCACGGATATCCCATTCTGATTGGGGCTTATCCGCATATACTTCAATTCCATTTCCCTCTGGATCGTTGAAATAAATAGCCTCACTGTAGCCATGGTCACTCGCTCCTTGAACGTTAAAACGTTTCACCAACAAGTGATAGAGAAATTCTCCCAAATCAGAACGGGACGGTAAGAGGACTGCCAAGTGGAAGAGACCGGTTGTTGCTTTCCTTCTTCCTGGTTGAACGTTGACCAATTCAACTAGCGCTTCTTTGCTTTCAGCGACTCCTAATGTAACGGAATCGTTCTGTTTTTCCAGAACATCCATCCCCATCATCTCTTCGTAAAATGCAGACATTTTTTCTAAATCAGCTACGTTTAAGACAACTTTTCCTAATTTCCAATCGTTTTTTTGCATATTTTTCGACCTTCCTTCTTATATAGTAAATGATTCTAGTGTGTAAGCCAGCTCGATGCGTGGATCATCTGTCCACCAATGATTTCCATTTCCTAGACAAGCACAATAATAGCGAATTCCATTTTCTTTTAGACTCTTTCGAAAATGAACGTGGCCCATAATGCTATGAGAAATTGGGTATTCATCGTAGAGCTTCAAGTAACTCTTGCTCCCTAAGAAAGCATTGTAGTAATCGTAAATCCGGTGGGGCAAAGGCACCGTAAATTGTGGGTGGGTGACGACATGCGTCATGAGAATGATTTTCTGTTCGGGTACAGTCTGGATGTCTGCTTCAATCTGTTGCAACATGGATGCAGCTACCTCGCGGTCTGATTGGTTCCAATGAACATAGAGCCGGTCATTCCAACCGCCAAACCGAAGCTTTTTCTCTTCTAAATCTTCAAGAGAATATTTAGAACTGGCAAAGCCATAATCGTACCACCCTGGATTCGCAACAATCGCATACTCTTCGTTTATCTGGTACGGACGACCTACAAGAGATTCCTCTCGTTCGCAGAAAATCCGGTATATTTCGTCCGTATTTGTTTGATGATTACGAATCGACCAAAAGTCATGATTACCTGGAACAAAGAATAATTTTGAGACATGATGGTTCTTCATCTTGTCTAAAAACGCCAGTGAGTCATGATAATCAGAACTAATATCCCCCGCCATTAATAATAAATCAATCTCCTCTGCATACAAAAGCTCAGCTAAGAGTTTATCATATGAATCACCGGGCGCTAGTTTCCGTTCATTCCGGTCAATGTGGAGATCAGATAGAACGCCAATTTTCATCTATTTCGCCCTCCTCGTTTTCTATTCTATCGTCTATCTCGAATTAAAGATACATTTATTTGAACTATTTTTAATTTTTCCTAATTCTATCATATACCAAAAAGAAAACTCCACCAAGAAAGAATGGTGGAGTTTCTCTTTAGATACTTTTGACGAAGTCTTTTAACTTATAGCTGCCTGCTGTAATGAGAACTGCAGACATCAAGAGGAGAATAAAAACATGAGGGAAAAATCGATTTCGATCTAGCGCCTCTAATACCCAGTAAACGGGAGTAAACAGAGAGAGGATTTGAATGACCTTCCCTTCCGCCCCTGTTTGAGCCAACATACTGATCATCACACTTCCCACACTGTAAAACAGTCCCACAAATTGAGCAACTCCTTCATTTTTGAAAAGACGAAAGAGTGCAAATGAAATGGAAAGACTGAATATACAGGTGACCAATAGTAAGCAGATGATAAGCGGTAGCTGAGAAACAGAGAAACCAAGTACAATTTTCGATAGGAAAAGAATGACTACATTGGTAAGAAAAAGGAAAACGGCGTACGCAAGAATCATACTGGTGACGAGAGCCCAGTCTCGGTTCGGTGACACAATCATCCGCTGCAGGACATTGTTCTTTTTAAATGAAATCATATCTCCTGAAATGAAGGAAGCATTCATCAAGATGTAGAAAATAAGCAGGATGATCGTGACTGCAAAGTTTGAATCAAGTTCCTCCGTTTGGAAAAAGAGCTTGGCTTCCGCTGCATCCAAGTTTACCCCTTCACTGTTTTCTTCTACTAAACCATTTTCGACGAGTACGTTCGTAATCTCTAGTCCTTTTAAAACTTCCTGGATGCGCTTCTCAAACAATACATCACCCGGTTGATCTTCTCTTGTGTAGCGAAGAATCTCTGGAAGTTCCCCTTCTTCCAGACGACTGGTAAAATCTTCTGGAATTTGGTAGACAGCAGCTATTTCACCGTTCTCCAACTTATCAAATTGGGCTTCTAACTCTTCTTGCTGCACTACATAATCTAAAAACTCTTCCGGAATTACTTCTTCCCAAGCGTTTCCTTCATCAGCAACCTGGATAACATAGTTTCCATATGCTACATCTGTATTACTGTTCAAGAAGATGACGAAAAAGTTGACTACAATCGGCATCACAATGATGGTTGTGACTAACAGAGAATTTTTCATGATACGCTTCATATGGTGCCATATCAAGTAGAGAAAATTCATACTGACACCTTCTTTCCGAATTTCAAACTAAGCAGATTCATCACAACAAGTGCACCAATTAAAAGGGCCAACTGGAGAACCATTTCTGAAATTCCTTGCCAATTATTGCCTTTCATCAAATTCCAATACGGGTTTGTAATAAAATAGGAAACCGTTTGGCTGTTTAACTTCTCAAAAATTGCCATATCTGTGGTTCTTTCCAGTGGACCCAACATCCCACCAAAAACTAAGACGAAGAAAAGCGCAGCGTTAACGACTAGCTTCCCAACGGTTTGGCTGAATGTGTGGGTGATAAATGTATTGATCAGACTGGCAACAATCGCATGAAGCAGTGCAATGAGGAGAATATAAAATGGATTTTCAGTGAAGATCCCTCCCACGATGCGCCAAACTACAAAATAAGCAACAAGGAACATAAAAGTTTGTAACACATTCCCTACCACTTCTAAAATCCATGACTCCAATTTCGTGACTGGGGCGGCGCGCCACCTTTTCTCAAACCCAATGGACTCTGTCATCCCTTCGGCAGAAACATTCGTTGAGATGAACATGAGTAAAATATAAGAAATAATCACTACGGAGAAGTATTGACGTGACGAGAGCATCGTTTCAGAAGTAAAAGTTTCTTCAACAATCAAGTCCGCTTCTTGAATAGCGGTAATTTCTGCTTGAACAGCAGCCAGCTCTTGGTCAGATAGAATTGTTCCGGTAAAGACGTTTTCCATATAGGTTGCCTTTGCCAACTCTTCTGTCAGTGAGCTGAAAACCGATTGCAAAATCCGACCCGAATTTCGTGAAGCTGCATTCTTCCCTTCTATCTCAATCGGTAGGAGCTGATTATTTTCAATCCCATTTCCAAAACCTTCCGGAATTTCGACAAGGTATTCCGCGTCAACTGGGTCTTCTTTGAAGTCAAATACTGGAGCAAATGAATCCGATTCAATTGTTTCCATCATGATTTGTGATCGTTCACTTCCGTCTTGATCTACTACATGGACTTCAATGTTTGGATCCTCAATGGTAGGCTCGAACATACTCCCCATGCTTGTACTTTGGAAGAAAGATAAACCGAATGGAAAAATCACAAAAGTCAGGAATAGAATGGGCAATTGGGAAAAAATCGCCCGCAAAATCATGCGCAAATAATAATATAGTTTCATATTTGCCCTCCTTAATCTCGTAATGTTTTCCCGGTTATACTTAGGAATACTTCCTCTAAACTTGGCTCTTCAATCCGAATTCCTTTCAAATCACCATTTTGTTGTTCGATAGCAGCTATTAATTCTCGCAACTGGAACCTCTTTGCGTCTACTAGCAACTGAACGTTACCCAGTTCATTTTGAACGCTTAACACGCCAGAAACTTGTTGGATTTCTGCCAATAGTTTTTCGCTCATAGAATCTAGTTCTAACTCTACTTTGTCATTGGTACGAATCATGGATTTTATTTCCTCTTTCGTACCAAAGGCGATTTCTTTCCCTATATCCATGATAAAAATACGGTCACACAAACTTTCTACTTCTTCCATATAGTGAGAAATATAAAGAATCGTAGTTTCATACTGCTCATTCAATTCATTAATAAAATCAAAAATATAGTTTCTGGATTGAGGGTCTACCCCTACAGTTGGTTCATCTAAAATTAAAAGCTCTGGGCGGTGCATGATGGCTGCGGAGATGTTTAAGCGCCGTTTCATCCCACCGGAGAACTTTTTCACTTTTTCCTTGCGGCGATCACTTAATCCTGTCACCGCCAAAGCTTGTTCAATAGCCTGCTTCAGTTCTTTCCCTTTCAGACCGTACAGACTGCCGAAAAATTCCAGATTGTCGTAAGCATTCATTGTTTCCATTAAGGCTAATTCTTGGGGAACAAGACCTATCTTGGCTTTGACATCAATTGGATTCTTCTTAATTGTTTTCCCGTCTACCGTGATGGTTCCTGCATCAGCTTCCACTAGTCCTGTCAGCATGTTGATGAGCGTTGACTTCCCAGCACCATTTGGACCAATCAACCCGAACTTTTCACCTTTTTTTATAGAGAATGTGACGTCATCTACGACGGTCTTTTTATCAAATCTTTTGGTAATATTCTGAATCGTAACAAATTCCATGATGTTCCCTCCCTTATCTTTGTACTAAGTATAGACTCTGTTTAATGGTCTTCCAATTCCTAAAAGTAACAAAAAAAGAGTGACAAAAGTCACTCTTTAGTCCTTCATCAGATGATTCTTATAAGCAAAAATAGCTAGTTGGGTCCGGTCTCGCAATTCTAGTTTGTTCAAAATCATACTCATATTATTTTTAATGGTTCCTTCTGAGAGAAAAAGAGTTTGCGAAATTTCTTTATTTGACAATCCCTGTGCTACCAGCTGAATGATTTTCATTTCTTTTTCGGTCAAATCGTACTGCACTTCTAACTGTCTGGTGTCGACTTTTCGATCCTGTTCCATCAGGGAAGAAGAAACATCAGCATGAAAGACAGTATTTCCACTCAACACAGTCTTGATCCCGTTGTAAATGGCTTCCGGGGTACTATCCTTCAGTAAATATCCAGAGGCGCCAAATTGCAAGGCGGTATGAATATATTCGTGATCCTTAAATGTGGTAAGGATAAGGATTTTTACTTCTGGAAACTTTTCTTTTATGAGACGGGTACCTTCGATTCCATCTGATTCCGGCATTCGAATATCCATCAAAACGATATCGACATCTTGCTGGGCGCAAATGTCAAAGGCTTCCTTTCCATTTGATCCGCTGGCGACGACTGTTAATTCTGGCTGAGATTCTAAAATGATCTTCATGCCTTCCCTGATTAACTGTTCATCGTCTATCAATGCAACTTTAATCAAATTGTTCCATTCCCCTCTGCTCTTTTACTAGTTTTAATTGTAATTGGAATCCATTTCCTGGTGAAGTAGTTACCGTACAACTTCCATGAACTTCTTCAACCCGTTCTTTAATGCTCAACAAACCTAGATGCGGCACTACTGTGTCCGTCCCTTTTCCGTTATCCTTCATCGTCAATATCAAGTCCTGTTCATTAAAATGAAGAAAAATATTAATTCGAGAAGCTTCCGCATGCTTCGTCGTGTTAGAAAGAAACTCTTGAATTGCACGGTATAGCAACAACTCTTGTTTCTCAGATAGAAACCATAACTGCTCTGAGATCCCGAAATTAACTTGAATGGAGGTGTTCTTCATATAGTCCTGAACCATTTCATCAATAGCAGTAAACACTTGATTCCGGCTAAAATGATCCGGTTTCATTTCCGCCAGCTGTTCCCTCACTTGTTGCATACTCTTCGTAGCGAATTCTCGCAGAGCTCCACTCATTTGAGCTGCAGCAGGTGCCTTGGTTTCTGCCAACTTTGTAATCGCACCGAGCTGAATAATAATCGTAGACAAACTATGTCCAACTGAATCGTGTAGTTCGCGAGACAGCCGATTCCGCTCCTTTAGGGTATACAAATCCCGCATAGAGCCCATATATTGTTCCATCACGTCTTTATTTTTTTGCATTTCATTCATCACATGCTGAAACTCAATTTGCTCCTTCTCTAGTTGCTCGCTCCGTATCCGGTAATCGGCGATGATAAAGGAAATAAAACCTAAAAACACAAGAAACACGAGTTGAAAGACCTCATAACGAAGCTGATTGAGTTCTGTCAAAACCAATAAGAGAAGCGCGAATAACGCACATTGAAAGAAAGCCCAGTTTCTCTTTTGTAATAAGAATGTATCTACTATAAAAATAGCTCCCATAAATAAACTTAAGAAATGAAGATTGGCGTAAAATAGGCTAATAAATAAGAGGTCAATCAAAAAAGAAAAAATACGAAAAGTTGGATGATGGAGATTAAAATAGCGAAGCTGGAAGTTAACAGCATAAATCAAGAAACCAATTAACCAAATTTCAGTAACGCCCATTTCATTGAAAGATGGATAGGTCTCTATACCTACCCCAATTAATGCCACATAGCGCATTAAGGTAATAAAAGGATTCATGGCATCCCTTCTTTCTAACAGATTGATTACTATTTTAGTATACATCAAAAGATAATCGAATAAAGTGAATTTTAAGCGTTTAGATGAATCCCTCTTGCGATGCGGTCACTGAACCACTCGCTATCGCAACGATAACAGCTCTTTCGTTGTGATACGGCCACTGAATCACGTGCTATCACCACGATACGGCTTCTTGCGTCGTGATACAGCTCTTCTAGCGCTCACTATCGCAACGATTCCTTTTTCAAAAATAAAAAAATAGATTTCAGAAATCTGAAATCCATTTTACAGTTCCAATATATTAGTCTCTCAACTTTTCTAAATCTTGTTTGTCTACAAACAAACGAACTTCACCAGTTTCTAAGTCAATCCTTGCTTTTACCTCGACCATTTTTGGCACAAATGTACCTTCTCCGGTATCGATTTTCAGCCTCATAGCCCCATCTTTCAAACCAGCTCCGTAAGTGATTGTTCTGAATTCCTTTTCCATATTTTCCACCCACTCTTCATTATTTTTAATTGAAAACTGTTTATGTACAAAAAACCGAAGCGAGGACTCACTCACTTCGGTTTCTTAAGTACAAAGAACGTTTATTTTTTATAAGCTTCAGTCAATTGTGGTACTACTTGCTTCTTACGAGATACCACTCCTGGTAGGAATGCTGTTTGATCAGCTAATTTCACATTAAATGCTGCTTCAGCTTTTTCGGCTCCATTTCCGATTACTAAAATAGTAGAGTCGCTGTCAATGATGTTGGTAATAATCAAGATGAAAAGGTCGTATCCTCCTGCTACATTACGAGCTTCCATTAACTTCGTTAAGTCATCTTGGCGTTTCAATACGTCTTGGATGTCTACTGTATTTACTTGTGCCACACGAACGTTTTGATCTCCCATTGGGAAAGTTTTTGCGTCCAAGTCTAGCAATTCGTCGTTTGACTTGCTGCCTAAGTTGGTTCCTGCTTTAAGCATCTCTAAGCCGTACGCTTCTGCATCTACATCAGCGATTTCTGCCAATTCTTTTGCTACTTGCTTGTCTTCCTCCGTTGAGGTAGGAGATTTGAATAATAAGGTGTCTGAAATAATAGCAGATAGCATCAAACCAGCGATTTCTGCAGGCACTTCAATTCCTTTTTCTTTGAACATTTTATAGATGATCGTATTCGTGCAGCCAACTGGTTCTGCGCGGTAGTATAATGGATTCGCTGTTTCGAAATTAGTAATCCGGTGATGGTCTACTACATAGCGCACCTCTACATTCTTAATATCAGAGGCACTTTGTTGGAATTCATTGTGGTCTACAAGTGCTACTGCAGTGGTTTCGTTCGAAACCGTTTGAATAACACGCGGTGCTTCTGTGTTAAAGTGTGCCAGTGCATAGGCAGTTTCTTCACTTGGCCCTTCCAGAGCAACGGCTTCAGCCTCTACCCCAATTTGATTCAAATAATACGCAAAAGAGATAGCAGAAGTAATTGCATCTGTATCCGGATTTTGGTGTCCAAAAACTAGTAATTTATCCATATTTGTCCCTCTTTCTTTTCAGTCTCTTTTGTAATGATAAGCAAAAAAAGGGAAAAGGGCAACGAATATTTCCCCTTTCCCCTTATTATCTTTTGCTTAGCTAACTTGATATCCTTTGTACTCCTCACAGCGTAACAATCTTCGTGCATTTTCTACACGGTCAGCTGTTGGAGGGTCAATTCCTTCTAGTTTGTACGGAATTCCCAATGCTTCATATTTATAAATTCCCATTTTATGGTACGGCAAAATTTCTACCTTTTGTACATTTTTTAGGGTTGCAATGTAATCACCGAGACGAATCAAATATTCGTCGTAATCGGATCGTTCTGGTACCAATACGTGACGAATCCAAACTGGTTTGCCAATATCAGACAAGTATTGTGTCATTTCAATGATGCTGTCATTCGGCCACATGGTTAATTCTTTATGTTTTTGACGATCGATGTGCTTAATATCCATTAAGACGAGGTCCGTTACGGCCATTAGTTCTTCAAAACGCTCGAAAAAGGGTCCGTCATACGTAAAAGGCTGTCCGCATGTATCTAGAGCAGTATGTACGCCTTCTTCTTTAGCTTTTTGGAATAATTCGATAAGAAAATCAATCTGCAGCAAAGGTTCTCCGCCACTGACTGTTAAGCCGCCTTTTGTGCCCCAGTAATCTTGATATTCTAGAGCCATATCCAGCACTTCATCAGTTGTCATTTCGTTTCCTCCACCAATATTCCATGTATCTGGATTATGGCAGAATTGACAACGCATCCGGCATCCTTGCAGGAAGACGATGAAACGGATACCAGGTCCATCCACGGAACCAAAGCTTTCAGTTGAATGAACGAAACCCGTCAGTGCATTCGACATAATAAAAAACTCCTTTTCTTTGCTTGTAATTGTTCTCCATCAAAATGAAGGAACCGTTCCTTCACTTTGATGGAGAACGGATGAGCAGTGCCCATCCGTTTTCCAAGCTTCATTATCTTACATGCTTTCGTGCATGGTACGATTAATAACATCTAATTGTTGTTCGCGTGTCAACTTGATGAAGTTTACGGCATAACCAGATACCCGGATTGTTAATTGTGGGTAGTTTTCTGGATGTTCCATAGCATCTAACAAGGTATCACGGTTAAAGACGTTTACGTTCAAGTGGTGTCCACCTTTACGTGCGTAGCCGTCCAACATATTGGACAAGTTTTCTTCTTGAACTTCTGCTTCACGTCCCAAAGCTTTTGGTACGATGGAGAAGGTGTTGGAAATTCCATCTAGGGAATATTTGTAAGGAACTTTCGCAACAGAAGACAAGCTTGCTAGAGCACCGTGTGTGTCGCGACCATGTAATGGGTTTGCGCCTGGTGCAAACGGAACGCCTGCTTCACGGCCATCCGGTGTAGCTCCTGTACTCTTACCATAAACAACGTTTGAAGTAATGGTTAAGATGGATGTAGTATGCTTCGCATCACGATATGTTTTGTGTTTTTGAACTTTCTTCATGAAGTCTTTTAGCAACCAGATACCGATATCGTCTGCACGATCATCGTTGTTTCCGTATTTTGGATAGTCGCCTTCGATTTCATAGTCCACTGCAAGACCATTTTCATCACGGATTACTTTTACTTTTGCATGTTTGATAGCGGACAAGGAGTCGATTGCTACAGAATAGCCTGCAATCCCTGTTGCCATTGTGCGCATTACGTTTGTGTCATGCAATGCCATTTCTAAGTTTTCGTAGCTGTATTTGTCGTGCATGTAGTGAATTACATTCAATGTATTGACATAAAGTCCTGCCAACCATTCATTCATCATGTTATATTTTTCCATCACTTCATCATAATCAAGGTATTCAGAAGTAATTGGTTGGTATTTTGGTCCAACTTGTTTCTTCGTAACTTCGTCTACACCGCCATTAATTGCATATAGCAAGGACTTAGCCAAGTTTGCACGAGCACCGAAGAATTGCATTTGTTTACCGATACGCATTGCGGACACACAGCAAGCAATTCCGTAGTCATCGCCCCACTCTGGACGCATTACATCGTCGTTTTCGTATTGGATAGAACTTGTTTCAATAGAGATGTGTGAACAGAAACGTTTGAATGGTTCTGGCAACTTAGTGGACCAAAGGACAGTCAAGTTTGGTTCTGGTGCAGTTCCCATGTTCTTCAATGTTTGCAAGAAGCGGAAGCTGCTCTTCGTTACAAGTGTACGGCCATCTTCGCCCATACCGCCAATTGACTCCGTTACCCAAGTTGGATCTCCTGAGAATAATTCATTGTAGTCAGGAGTACGCGCAAATTTAACCAATCGCAGTTTCATTACAAAGTGGTCTACGATTTCTTGTGCTTCTTGTTCAGTCAAGATGCCATTTTTGAAGTCGCGTTGGATATAGATATCTAGGAACGTAGATACACGTCCAAGTGACATTGCTGCCCCGTTTTGTTGTTTAACAGCTGCTAGGTAAGCCAAGTATACCCATTGGAACGCTTCTTGAGCATTTGCTGCTGGTTGTGAAATATCAAATCCGTAAATGTTTCCTAATTCTTTCAATTCTTTCAATGCACGGTATTGGTCGCTCATTTCTTCACGTAAACGCATAATGTCTTCTGACATTACTCCGTTTCCAACTACTGCGTAATCTTTTAATTTTTCTTTCATCAAGAAGTCTACCCCGTATAAAGCAACGCGACGGTAGTCTCCGATAATACGTCCGCGTCCATATGCATCTGGAAGACCGGTAATTACTTTATTAGAACGAGCTGCACGCATTTCTGGTGTGTATACATCGAATACACCTTGGTTATGAGTTTTACGGTAGTCACGGAAAATCATGGAAACTTCTGGATCAATTTCGTATCCATAAGCTTCTGCAGCCATTTCGCTCATTCTGATTCCGCCAAATGGTTGCAAGGAACGTTTGAAAGGTTTTTCGGTTTGGAAACCAACAACTTTTTCTTTGTCTTTGTTGAGGTAAGCTGGGCCATGAGAAGTGATCGTAGATACAACTTTTGTATCCATATCCAAAACGCCGCCTGCTTCACGTTCTTGCTTCGTCAAATCCATTACTTGCGCCCATAATTCGTTCGTTGCATCGGTAGGACCTTCAAGGAAGTTTGCATCTCCTTCATAAGGTTTGTAGTTTTCTTGAATGAAATCACGGACGTCTACTTCCGTTTTCCAGGTTTTCCCATTAAAACCTTTCCATTGTTCCATTACATGTTCCCCCTAATATTTTATCTATTTGTGATTTATGTAACACCTTTTACACGTTTATTATAACACGTTTATTTACTTGTGCAATACTTTTCAATTAAAATGTATGTGAAATTATTTATTAATCTAAAAAACGATAAAAAGACTGTAACAAAAGGGCTTTCCCTTCTAACTCTTTTTACTTGTGCTGTAATTCGCTGCACATATTCATAAAAAAACAGCATCAAACTGTATTATACAACAGTTTGATGCTGTTTCACTTTTTACTATCACAGGGGTTAATTTCCTTTTTGTGAAAAAGGGAACACCTTTCGAATACTATATACCATGCCTTCTTCTTTTTCTTCTAAAAAGGAAGAGCCATTGGTGTAACGTGCAGAGAATGGAATGGTTTTGCTGATTAATTCTTTGTTCTGCCCACGTGTGGTACGAACTTCATAGATGGTATCCAACTCTGGAGCTGCATCCATATAAACAATACGATGCGGGTTCGCCTTTAATTCTTTAATGAGGAGCAATCCTCGTTTCGCCCTGCCTAATCGTGGAACTTCACCACTACGGAAACGCTTGGCATTCCCACGTTGTGTTACTACGAAGATTGGGTATTTCTCATCTTCTTCGTCAAATAATGCCGCTCCAACTACCTTGTCTTCTGCTTTCAAATTGATTGCCTTCACACCGCTCGTACGGATTCCTGTTTGGCTCACTTCTTCAAGCGGATAACGCAGAGCAAACCCAAAATGAGTGACCATTAAGACTTCTTTTTTAATCTTGCTGGTATCGACGAAATGGATACTCTTCACTAGATCCGTATTATTGCGTAACTTAATCGCTGTGCTCTTCTTCCTGCGGTAGCCACGGAAGGATTGATACTCAAAGAGTGCTGTCTGTTTAATCATTCCTTCTTGGGTAACGAATAGAACCGACTGATGTTCGGTCAGTGGCGCCTCATGCTTCAGTATCGTAGCCCCAATAATCTCTTCCCCATTAGAGAATGGAATATTTTGGGATAGATGATAACCCATGTCTTTCCATTTCAGTTCAGGAAGCTCATAAACTGGGAAATGCATGTAGTCGCCTTTATTGGTAAAGATGGCGATAGAATCAAGGGTAGACGCTTTTTCAAGCAATAAAGGCTGATCTCCTTCGCGTAACCCGACATCACTTATTTCAGAAGCAGCAAATGAACGCAAGCTCGTGCGTTTGTAGTAGCCTTCTTGTGTGAGGAGCACGTATACTTCCTCTTCTGGAATCAATACTTCCGTTTCAATTTTGATTTCTTCGATTTCTTTTTCCACTACAGTCAATCTTTTAGTAGCGTATTTTTTCTTAATGGCTGCCAGTTCATTTTTCATAACGAGCATCAACGTTTTTTCATTTTTCAAGATACTTTGATACGAGGCAACTTGTTCGTTCAGATCCAATTTTTCATTTTGCAAGGCAACGATATCCGTATTGGTTAATCGGTACAATTGCAAAGATACAATTGCTTCTGCTTGTACTTCAGAAAAGTTGAAGGTCTTCATTAAGTTTGATTTAGCATCTTTTTTATCCTTGCTGTTACGGATTAACTGAATCACTTCATCCAAAACAGAGATCACCGTAATGAGGGCTTCCACAATATGGAGACGAGCATCTGCTTTTTTCAAGTTGTAGCGAGTCCGGCGCAAGGTCACTTCTTTTTTATGGTTGATATACGCTTGAAGCATCTCTACTAGTCCAACTTGTTGCGGACGTAATTCGTCAATCGCAACCATATTGAAATTGTAGTTGACTTGCAAATCAGTGTTTTTGAATAAATAATTCAAAATCCCTTCTGCATTCGCTTCTTTCTTCAACTCTACAACGATTTGCAGGCCGGTACGGTCCGTTTCATCGCGGACCTCATCAATTCCTTCAACCTTTCGATTCAAGCGTATCTCGTCCATTTTTTTGACTAACATGGCTTTATTCACTTCATAAGGAATCTCTGTGATCATAATCCGTTCTTTTCCGCCACGCATTTTTTCGATCGACGTTTTGGAGCGAACGACTACTTTTCCTTTTCCGGTCTTATAAGCACTCTTCAGCCCAGACAAACCTTGGACAATCGCTCCAGTTGGGAAGTCTGGTCCTTTCACATATTTCATTAATTGTGAAAGTGTAGCATCAGGGTGATCAATTAAATAGTTCGTTGCATCAATTACTTCACCCAAATTATGCGGCGGAATATCTGTCGCATAACCAGCAGAAATACCTGTCGTACCATTCACCAAAAGGTTTGGATACCGAGCAGGCAAAACAACTGGTTCTTCATCCGTATCGTCAAAGTTCAAGATGAAATCAACCGTATCACTATCGATATCGCCTAATAGCTCTGCTGATATTTTCGCTAGACGTGCTTCCGTATACCGCATCGCTGCAGCCGGATCTCCGTCCATACTCCCATTGTTACCATGCATTTCAATTAACGGTTCACGCATTTTCCAATCTTGGCTGAGACGAACCATAGCTTCATACACACTGGAGTCTCCATGCGGATGATAATTACCAATTACATTACCGACCGTTTTCGCTGACTTACGGAACTGCTTCTCTGCAGTATTACCGCTCGCATACATGGCATACAGGATTCTTCTTTGCACGGGTTTCAAACCGTCCCTAATATCTGGAAGAGCACGATCTTGGATGATGTATTTGGAGTACCGGCCAAAGCGGTCGCTCATGACATCTTCCATCATCAACTCTTTAATATTTTTTTCCTCAGCCATTACTCTTCACCACTTTCAAAATCTAATGCCACTTGTTCTAATTCTTCGTCCATCGTAGGCACGGAACGTTTCTTCGCTTGTTTTTCATCTTTAATTTGTTGCTTCACTTGGTTTGCACCATCCGGCTCTTCATTTAAAACGTCTTCCAAGATACTCTTGTCATCTTCCAAGGTAAATTCAACATTTCCTTCGATCCATTTCCGTCTTGGTTCTACTTTATTCCCCATTAAAGTAGTGACTCGACGTTCTAGTTTTGCTTTGTCGTCAATCAACACTCGAATGAGTGTCCGGGTTTCTGGATTCATGGTTGTATCCCATAATTGGTCAGCATTCATTTCACCAAGCCCTTTATAACGTTGTAAAATATAGCCTTTTCCAATGATTTTGATTTTATCCGCTAGTTCTTTTTCGGTCCAAGCATATTCAATCACTTCTTTTTTACCCGTTCCTTTTGATACTTTATATAAAGGTGGTTGGGCAAGATACACTTTTCCTGTTTCCAGAAGAGGCTTCATATATCGGTAGAAAAAGGTCAGGAGTAACGTTTGGATATGCGCTCCATCCGTATCCGCATCGGTCATGATAATAATTTTGTCGTAGTTACTATCCTTCAGATCAAAATCCGGCCCTACTCCTGCTCCAACGGTATGGATGATGGTGCTGATTTCTTCGTTCTTCAAGATATCTTGCATATTCGCCCGTTCAGTATTAATTACCTTCCCGCGAAGCGGCAAGATTGCCTGGAATTTCCGGTCACGGCCTTGTTTTGCAGACCCACCCGCAGAATCTCCTTCGACCAGAAACAGTTCATTTTTCTCATGGTTCTTCCCTTGAGCAGGTGTCAGCTTACCAGAAAGCAGGAGCTCCCCTTTGCGTTTCTTACCATTACGTGAATTTTCTCTTGCTTTACGAGCTGCATCTCTCGCTTCCCGTGCCTTCAGAGCTTTCCTTACCAACATTTGTCCTACTTCACCATTTTCGATGAGGTAGATGCTGAGGCGCTCATTGACTAAATTGTCAACGATCGCGCGAGCTTGAGGTGTTCCTAGTTTTCCTTTGGTCTGGCCTTCAAACTGGAGAATCTTCTCTGGAATACGCAAGGAGAGAACAGCAGTTAATCCTTCACGCACGTCGCTACCTTCCAAGTTCTTATCTTTTTCTTTCAATAAGCCAATCTTTCGGGCATATTCATTGAAAGCCTTGGTCATCCCTGTTTTAGCGCCCACTTCATGTGTACCGCCATCTTTGGTCCGAACATTATTTACAAAAGAAAGAATGGTTTCAGCATATGCATCATTATATTGGAAGGAAAAGTCGACTTCGATATCTTCCACGGTTGCGGAGAAATCTGCGATGTCATTTAAGGTATCTTTTTCTTCATTTAAGTACGCCACAAATTCACGAATTCCTTCTTTATAATAGAAGACTTCGTTTTTACCGGTGCGCTCATCCGTTAGGCTCAGCTTCAACCCTTTTAAGAGGAAAGCTGATTCACGCATCCGTTCTACTAGAATGTCATAAGAAAGTTGAGCAGAACCAAAAATAGATGGATCTGGCATAAAATGAATCGATGATCCATTTGGTTTATTTACGTTTTTCTTTGTAGTTAGTTTTCCTTTGGGCTTCCCACCGTCTTTGAAGCTAATGCTGTACATGGTCTTGTCTCGAATAACATCTACATCCAAATAGCTGGATAAGGCGTTCACGACACTGGCACCAACCCCATGCAATCCTCCAGATGTCTTATATCCACCTTCTTGGCCGAATTTCCCTCCGGCATGCAAGACGGTAAAAATTACTTGCATGGTTGGTACGCCTGATGCATGCATCCCAGTAGGCATCCCACGTCCGTTATCCTTTACGGTCACACTTTGATCCGCATGAATCGTGACTTCAATCTCATCAGCGAATCCTGATAAGGCTTCATCAACCGCATTATCTAAAATTTCATATACCATATGATGCAATCCGCGACTGTCTGTCGAACCGATATACATCCCTGGTCTTTTTCTTACTGCCTCTAGTCCTTCCAATACTTGGATGGAATCATCATTATATATATTCTTATTTGTAGCCATAGTTAAACCCCTTCGTTCTACGGAATTCGAACATCCATTCTATCATAATACTTGAAAATATGGGGATTGTAAAAGAAAAATTTGGAATCGAGAGGATTGCGCTCGCAAATGTGTAGTATGAATTATTGCGAAGAAATGGTAAAATAACCCAGTAGTTTGTAATTATGTATAAGGAGTGAACACAGTGACTTCTCTAATTGTCATCATCCTTGCTTATCTTCTGGGCTCTATTCCTTCAGGAGTATGGATTGGTAAATTATTTTATCAAAAAGATGTACGTGAATACGGCAGCGGAAACATGGGAACAACCAATACCTTTCGAGTCTTAGGCAAAACGGCTGGAATTATTGTTCTCTTAATGGATATCTTAAAAGGTTCGGTCGCTACATTACTTCCCATTTGGTTGGGAGCAGACATTCATCCATTGTTGGCTGGTGTGATTGCTGCTGTGGGACATACGTTACCCATTTTCGCAAAATTTAAAGGCGGAAAAGCAGTCGCAACGAGCGCTGGAATTATCTTAGCATACAATCCCCTTTTCTTTGCCTTAGCGATTGCTTGCTTTTTACTTTACCTCTATCTTTCTAGTATGGTTAGTTTTTCCAGTATGTTAGCCTGTTTAAGCGCAGTCGTCATTTCATTCTTTATGAAAGACATCTGGCTCGTGGTAGTAACCATTGCGTTAACATCCTATATCATCTATCGTCACCGCAGCAATATCACGCGGATTAAAGAAGGAACCGAAAATAAAATTCCGTTTGGACGAGGATATAAAAAAGAAAATAAAGATGCATAACAAAAAAAGATGCCTCGTGGCATCTTTTTTTGTTATGCAATTTTTATACTTGAAGTTTTTTCTTCAGCTCATCAAACAGGATAGGCGAGAGTACTTTAATGTACGTTCCCTTCATTCCTAATGACTTGGACTCTAACACGCGAGCAGATTCCAGCTTCCTTAATGCATTGACAATAACCGAGCGGGTAATGCCCTTTTTCGCTGCAATTTGAGAAGCATTGATTCGTGCCTCCAATTCCTCAATGGTGCGGAAAATCTCACTGACCGCTTCCATTTCACTAAAAGAGAGGGATTGTAAGGCGATATGAACCGCAGTTTCTGCCCGTGTGGCAATTTCAGTTTCCACATTAATTAAATGAAGGAGCTCCATGCCGATTACGGTTGCACTATGTTCAGCAAGAATGAGGTCTCCCGTATTAAAGGCTGTATTCAAACGGGCAAAAATCAA
This sequence comes from Jeotgalibaca caeni, assembly GCF_028863945.1. GTDB lineage: Bacteria > Bacillota > Bacilli > Lactobacillales > Aerococcaceae > Jeotgalibaca > Jeotgalibaca caeni. The sequence continues at coordinate 24,512 of NZ_JARBEA010000013.1, forward strand.
ACTTCCTAATCTTTTCCCAGCAGCAAAGATGGGAATTACCGTTGTCAGTCCCGTCACGAAAATATCTCTCGTTTCGACTGGAAAGACAGTGATATCAGATTCAATACCGATATTCGCGGTCGTAAGGTTCAGCTGATTGATGCCACTCGTGTAGTAAGAAGGAAACTTTCGCTCTACGAGCATTTGTTTCACGCGTTCATTATTGATATCAATGGCTTCACTAAAGCCTAAGAGCGTGCCTGCATCATCAATTAGATACGTATTTGCCCCTAAGATTTCAGCTAAGCGCTTGGCCATTTCTTGAAAGGGTAAAAGAGTTGGTGTGGCCTTCTCAGCACTGACAAAGCCACCTTCTTTTTGTAGCATTCGATTGATGGTCCGCAGTCGTTCTAATAATTCTTCCATATCCATCCTCACAGAATATAACGTCTTAAGTCTTGGTCTTCGACAATATGCGCTAGTTTTTCATCCACGTAATTTGCGGTGATGGTAATATCGCCGCCTGGCATGTCTGGAGATTCGAACAGCAAATCTTCTAACAGCTTTTCGAGAATCGTGTGCAATCTACGAGCTCCTATATTGTCTGTTTCTTCATTCACTTGCGTTGCAATAGCAGCAAGTCGTTCAATAGACTCTTTCGTGAAGGTAACGGCCACATCTTCTGTTTGAAGCAGCGCTTGATATTGCTTCAACAAGGCGTTATGCGGTTCTGTCAAAATACGGACAAAGTCTTCTTCGGTTAAGTCATTTAATTCTACGCGAATTGGGAACCGTCCCTGTAATTCCGGAATCAAATCACTTGGTTTGGAAACGTGGAATGCACCGGAAGCAATAAATAAAATATGATCGGTTTGGATGTTTCCGTATTTTGTACTTACTTGAGAACCTTCAACAATTGGCAAGATGTCACGTTGAACACCTTCCCGTGATACTTGGCCCCCTTGATCAGACTTAGAAGTGATTTTATCGATTTCATCAATGAAAATAATTCCGTGCTCTTCTGCTAGTCGCAATGCTTCCATGGAAAGGTCATTTCGATCAATCAACTTATCTGTTTCTTCATCGGTAACGACTTTAATCGCATCTTTTACTTTCATGGTCCGTTCTACTTTTCGCTTAGGAGTCATCGATTCAAGAGCAGACTGGAACATCATCATCTGTTCATTGCCACCCATCGCACCTAGCGGGTTCCCGCTCTTTTCTTCTACTTTAAGAGTGACTTCGCGGTTATCCAGTACCCCTTTACGCAATTGCTCGACAATTTCCGTTCTTTCGCGGGCGATTTCTTGGGTTACTTCTTCTTTTTCTTCTTCCTCATTTTCCCCCATTGGAGGTAAACCAAATTGTTGGAACATGTTTTGGAAACTATTATTATCCCGGTTTACAGTCTTCTTAATTCCAGGTTTCAATGCTTTCGCAATTCGTTGCAATGCTTTTTCATAAGCACGGCTATACACGTCACTGCGTTTTTCGTTCTCTACTAAATAAATTGCATTTTCTACTAAATCACGTACCATCGATTCCACGTCACGACCGACATAACCTACTTCTGTGAACTTCGTTGCTTCTACTTTTACGAAGGGTGCTTGAACGAGGTGAGCCAATCGACGGGCGATTTCTGTTTTCCCTACACCGGTTGGTCCGATCATTAAAATATTTTTAGGTGTTACTTCTTGTTGCATGTCAGCAGAAAGCTGCATTCGGCGATACCGATTGCGCAAAGCTACCGCTACTGATTTCTTTGCTTCATCTTGTCCAATAATGTATTTGTCTAGTTCACCGACCACTTGCCGTGGTGTTTGATTTGATTTTGTTGTAACCATAGTTCGCTCCTTCTGTTCTTAAGCAAATTCTTCGACAATAATTTTGTCATTGGTGTACACGCAAATTTCAGAGGCAATCTGTAAGCTTTGGCGTGCCATTTCCTTTGCTGTAAGTTCCGTATCATTTCGTTTGAGGGCTCTTGCGGCTGCTAGAGCGAAGTTTCCTCCTGAACCGATTGTGAGGATTCCGTCATCTGGTTCGATGACTTCTCCACTACCGGATACGAGAAACATTTGCTCCTTGTTCATCACAATCAGCATCGCTTCTAGTTTCTGTAAAGCACGATCACCGCGCCATTCTTTTGCTACTTCAATAGAAGCGCGCAGTAAATTCCCTTTGTGTTGGTTTAACTTTTCTTCGAATTTATCTTCCAAGGTAAATGCATCCGCTACTCCACCAGCAAAACCAACAACGACTTCACCGTTGAAAATACGGCGGATTTTTTTGGCTGAACCTTTCATAATTACTTGTTCACCCATGGTAACTTGGCCGTCACCGGCCATTGCTGATTCACCATTATGTTGAATTGCACAAATTGTTGTCATCTTACATTACTCCTTTATTGCATACTCTCATCCAGTTTCTTCTATATTAATTATTATACCGCTCTTCTTTCCTTTTCGCACGTGGATGAAATGCGCGATAGTTCCGCTGTAGGGCGTCTTTTGTGACATGGGTATAGATTTGGGTGGAGGAGAGGCTAGAATGCCCCAGCATCTCTTGAACCGTCCGCATATCTGCTCCCCCGTTCAACATGTCAGTCGCAAAGGTATGCCGCAACATATGAGGATGTAATTCACCGGTCATTCCACTTTTTTTCATAATTTGCTTCAGGATATATTCAATTCCTCCCGAAGTAATCGGGTCTCCCAATCGGTTCACAAACAAATAGTCATGTTTCTTTTGCTGAGAATTCATCAAAGGAGTTCTCCCTTTCTCCAGATATTCCTCCAATGCTTCAAGAGCAAATTGACCGAAAGGAACATAGCGCTCCTTGTTCCCTTTCCCCATGATCAAAATAACTCCTAAGGTAAAGTCAATATCTCGTAAGCAAATCATGCGGCACTCGCTGACACGAATCCCAGTAGCGTAGAACAGCTCTAATAAAGCAATGTTACGATAATCTAATGGTTCCGTTCCTTTGGCTGTCTCAAATAACTTCGTCAGTTCCTCGTCATAGAGAAACTTCGGTAAGCGTGTCGATCGATTTTTGAAGGAGATGGTGGCGACGGGATTTTCCGTGATTACTTTTTCTCGCACTAAGTATCCATAAAACCCACGAAGACTGGATAAGATGCGTGAGATGGAATTACGGCTTAACTCTTCTTCATCCAAGTAGCTTAAAAACAGCCGCACATCCATCAAACGAATTGCGGAAAGTGAAACCGATCCGCTGGCACCAAGGAAGTGTTCGAATTTTTTTAAGTCTTGTAAATAAGCCTTTACCGTTTCTTCCGAGTAACGACGTTCAATTGCCAGGTAGTGGACAAAGCCTTCTAGAAGAAGTTGATTAGTTGTCAAAAGTATCCCTCCCATCTATCCATTTTACCATAGGAAGCAACCCGGGAGTATGTCCTTTTTAGCGGTAATCGCAGGCAGAAAACTGACCCCATTTTTGTTACCGCTTCCTTTTTTTGAAAAAGCAGTACCACTCCTAGTAGAGTGGCTGCTTCGTTTATTTATGTAAGGCTTCTTCGTAATCACAATTGCTACATTTTACTTGAGCTCCACCACGTACTTTTTTCTGTACGAGGTATTGGGTGCATTTTGGACAATCTCTGCCAACTGGTTTATCCCATGAGACAAACTCACAGTCTGGGTATCGTTCACAACCGTAAAAGATACGATTCTTTTTCGATTTCCGCTCAATGACTTCCCCTTCTTTACACAGTGGGCATGTCACGTTAATTTTCTTCACGATTGCCTTGGTGTTACGACAATCAGGGAAGTTGCTGCAAGCGTAGAACTTGCCAAATTTACCAATCTTAATGACCATCGGATGACCGCATTCTTCACAATCAAATCCAGCTGGTTCATCTTTAATTTCAATTTTTTCCATTTCTGCTTCCGCTTTAGTCAAATCTTTCTTGAAAGGTTGGAAGAATTGGTCTATAACTTTGACCCATTCCAATTGTCCTTCTTCGATTCGGTCTAAATCTTCTTCCATCTCGGCTGTAAAGGAAATGTCTACAATATCTGGGAAATAACTCTCCACCAAATTATTCACGATCGTTCCTAATTCAGTTGGCTCGAATCGCTTCGCATTTAATTTTACATAGTAACGGCGTTGAATGGTTTCAATTGTCGGTGCATAAGTCGATGGACGCCCTACGCCGTTTTCCTCTAATGATTTAATGAGGGTTGCTTCTGAATAGCGTGCTGGTGGTTGTGTGAAATGTTGATTCGGCACAATATCCTTCGCATAAACAGTATCGCCAACTTCTAGATTCGGTAACAAGTTATCCTTGGTTTTTGAATCTTGGTACACTTTCCGGAATCCCGGGAAGTTTTCTTTGGATCCATTCGCACGAAAGACAACTTCTCCATTAGACAAGTCTAACCGCATCGTATCAAAAATAGCCGGTGTCATTTGGCTAGCTACAAAACGTGACCAAATTAATTGATACAGTTTGAATTGATCCTTGGTTAAGTAAGCTTCGATATCTTCCGGTCTTTTCAGTACATTAGAAGGTCGAATCGCCTCATGGGCATCTTGCGCGCCCCCCTTGACAGCATCCTTACGAGGATTATTCCGTGCATATTCATCACCGTATTGAGAAACAATGAAGTCATGCGCTTCTTTCTCAGCACCACTGGAAATTCGGGTTGAATCTGTACGCATATACGTGATTAGACCAACGGAGCCTTCTTTTCCAAGGGAAATCCCTTCATAGAGCTGTTGTGCCACCATCATGGTTTTACGTGTACGGAAGTTTAACTTGTTCGCTGCATCTTGTTGCAAACTTGATGTCGTAAAAGGAGCAGAAGGATTCCGTTTTTGTTGTTTCTTCGTGACATCTGTCACTTGGAATTCATTTCCATTGATTCTTCCAAGCATCTCTTTTGCTTCATCTTCATTATTCAACTTGACCTTTTTATCTTTCAAGCCATAATAGGCAGCTTCAAATATACTTTTATCTTTCTGGAAGGTACCATCCAGTGTCCAAGACTCTACCGGTTCAAAATTATTAATTTCTTCTTCACGGTCGATAATCAACTTCAGCGCTACAGACTGAACACGTCCAGCGCTAAGCCCTTTTTTCACTTTCTTCCATAAAACAGGAGAGATCGAGTAGCCTACAATTCGGTCTAATACTCGTCTTGCTTGTTGAGAAGAAACTAAATCCATATTAATCGGTTGTGGGTTTTTCAGTGCCTCTTTTACTGCTGTTTTAGTAATTTCGTTATAGATAACTCTAATATTATCATTTGGATTCAATCCTAGGATATGAGCTAGGTGCCAAGCAATGGCTTCCCCTTCTCTATCCGGGTCAGATGCTAGGAAAACTTTTTCAGCCTTGTTGGCATACTTTTTCAATTCCTTAATGAGCGGACCTTTTCCACGAATCGTGATGTAGTCGGGTTCGTAATCTTTTTCAAAATCAATCGCCATTCGACTTTTTGGTAAATCGCGGAGATGCCCTTTACTGGCCACTACTTTATAGTTCTTTCCTAGATACTTTTCAATGGTTTTTGCTTTGGTGGGTGATTCTACAATAACTAAATATTTATACGCCAAAGGAAAACTCCTTTCCATTATCTTTCAAGGACAAACGACTGTCCTAAAATCGTTACTCATCTTATGCCACAAATGTACAGTTTGTCAAATATTAATTTTATTTTTATTGTTTTTCAACAGCCAAAGTGCTTGTAATTCTTCAAAAATATCTTCTTCCGAAAGGACTAGTTTTGCTCCAGAACGAATCAATTCATTTGTTCCTTGATAGGCCGGATGCAGAATATTTCCTGGAACCGCAAATACTTCTCGATTCTCTTGCAAAGCCACATTAGCCGTAATCAAACTGCCTGAACGTTGCTTCGCTTCAACAACCAACACACCATGACTCAGTCCCGCAATCAGGCGATTTCTCATCGGAAAATGATGCTTTTTGGGTGGCGTACCTAACGGATATTCACTGATTAGGAGTTGCTCCTTACCTATTTTTTCCTGTAGTCCTTGATTGGGACGAGGGTAGTATCGATCAATACCTGTTCCGATAATCGCAATCGTATTGCCTTCTAATCCCATTGTCTTTGTATGCACTTCTTGATCAATTCCAGCAGCTAATCCACTCACCGTGGTAATATGCTCTTTTATCAATGGGGGTAATAGTTTAGCCAAGACCTGTTTGCCATACTCTGTCACGTTTCTGCTGCCTACAATACCGAGTCTGCGCCGGCGTGTCAATCGCCAATCCCCTTGATAATAGAGAACAACAGGTGGTTGATAGATTTCCTTTAAGGAGGGAGGATACTCTTCATCCAAGATGGTTACAACGTGTACGTTCCTCTTCTGGTATTGCTCCATTATTGTACTCGTATCCTGTGTTTTTTCAAGTATCCGAACTCGTTCTAGAAGAGAAAGTGCATTTTTCATCCTTCTTCCTTGTTCCATAAATAAAATTTCCTCTAAAGAAAAATCTGGGGCATAAAGAAGGCAATCCTTTAGGTAGTTCAGTTGTTCCGTAGTAAAAATACCCATCATCGAGTAATGAATCAGCTTTGTTTTTATCGCTTCATTTTTTGTCAGCATAATAAAACTCCTTTCGACTACTATTAAAGTAGACCAAAAGGAGCGAAATCCGTTTTTTTATTTTTTTAAAATAGATTTTATTGGCTCAAAAGTCTTTCGGTGAATGGGCGTAATCCCATGTTCCTCTAAACCAGCTAAATGCGTTTTTGTCCCGTATCCTGCGTTGCGTTCGAATCCATAGTATGGGTATTCTTTTGCATAATCAGCCATCAAGCGATCTCGGAATACTTTTGCTACAATACTGGCTGCCGCAATGGAATAAGAGCGTGCATCCCCTTTAATCAGGGAAACTTGATGAATAGGGATGGAGAGTTTCATTGCATCAATTAACAAAGCATCCGGTCTATGAGGCAATGCATCTATAGCCTTTAGCATCGCAACTTTTGTAGCTTCGTAAATATTGATTCGGTCCACTTCGTCTGCTTCAACCAAACCAATCCCTACATCCGCTCGCTCCATAATGATTTCATAAAGTTCTTCTCGAACTGATGCGGAAAGTTGCTTCGAATCATTGATGGGTAAAGCTTCCATATCAGGCGGCAACAAGACTGCCGCAGCTACAACAGGGCCTGCTAAAGGTCCTCTACCGACCTCGTCTACTCCTGCAATCAGTTGATATCCTGCTTGTATTAATTTATTTTCTTCTATTAAAAGAGTTTCTTTTTGTTTCAGAAGTTGTACTTTTTTCTGTTGAATTTTATCCCACTGCTTTAATGCCAGTTGCGCGCCTTTTCGTGAATCAAGCCGCACCGTTTGAATCCACGGGTCGTCCGGAGATTCAATTTCCATTAAACGTTTCTTCAGTTCTTTAATTGTATAGCTTTCGGTCATTCGTTTTTTACTCCTTCGTTGGCGTTGGAACTTCATCTAGTGTAAAAGGTCCTAGTTTTCCATCGCGAATATCGAAGACCAACTTTTCGCTGGCTCGGTCGAAATCATCACCATAATTCATTTTTTTAGTCAGATCCATCAACAAACCTGGCAAGTCATCCATCCGATTTTCTTCATCAATTCGATAAGCAGCCTGAAGACGGCCCGGGTAATTCGTTAAGAAGAAACGTAAGGCATATAACGCAATATCATCTTTGTGGAACAGAGCATCTTTAATTGCTCCGCTCAATGCGAGTTTAACACCAATTTCTTGATCCTCAAATTTTGGCCATAAAATTCCAGGTGTATCCAGCAATTCAAAGTCATTACCAATTTTCATCCATTTTTGTTGCTGCGTGACTCCTGGACGATTTGCTGTTTTCGCTTGATTCTTCTTAATCATTTGATTAATAAAAGTGGATTTCCCCACGTTTGGAATACCCAAAACCATCAAACGAATGGCTCGTGGCTGAACTCCTTTTTCTAAACGGGCTGCCATTTTTTCTGCCATCATATCTTTTAAGACTTTCTTTACTTGATTAATTTCTGTGTGGTTAAAGACATCAATTGCAATTGCCTTTTGATCGGCAGATACCGTCCGATAATACCTTACCCATTCTTCTGTTTTTTTCTTGTCTGCTAAATCTGCTTTATTTAAGATCATTAGCTTCGGTTTATTTCCGACAATTTCTTCTACCATCGGATTTCTACTTGATTCAGGTATTCTGGCATCTACAAGCTCAATTACTAAATCAACCATTTTACGGTTTTCAATTGCTTGTCTTTTTGCTTTTGCCATATGCCCTGGAAACCATTGAATGACCATATAACGTTCCTCCTCTTTCACAAACGAAGAGGCTAGGACCTCAATCCCGCCTCTTGTCGTTCCGCTCTTATTCATTTTTTTCTAAAAAACCAATTCGATTTAAGGGCCAGATCCGCAGACTGGTCGTTCCTTCAATCTCTGTTGCGGGTACGAAGCCAAAAGAACGACTATCCTTCGACACTTCGCGGTTATCACCCAACACCAGATACATGTCTTCTGGTACTTTATTACTTTCGCTACCAGGAATGTCCCATAAAGTGAAGTCATTCGTCAGCTGACGATCAAGAGATTCTTTCAATGGTTGTAAATATTTTTCTTCCACTTGCTCTCCATCAATATAGAGCTGATCTTCTTGATAGACAATTTCATCTCCTGGTACGCCGATGACTCGTTTTACGTATTCCTCCCCTTCTCCTTCTGGATCAGGTGCAGGAAAAACAACGACATCGAATCGATCCACAGTACCGAGTCGATTGAGGATTAGACGATCTCCGTCCAACATGGTTGGTACCATGGAGTCCCCGGAAACCTGGAAAGGAAAAAATAGAAACGTGCGAATGAGCACGAATAATACATAGGCCACCCCTACCGAAATCAATATATTGATGATTTCTTTCAGTATATTGCCTTCTTTCGGCGGTGGTGTACTACTTACTCTTCTTTTTCGCTCCTTCGAATAATTTCTCGATTTATCCTTCATCCTCTCACGCCTCTCTTCTTTTCCCTTTACAAAATATTTCTAAGGAAGCACCACAAATGCATCAAACGGATAAATAACCATACGAGCCTTTCCGTTGATTGCTCCTTGGGGAACAAAGCCAAACATCCGGCTGTCTTTGCTACGTGAGCGATTATCCCCCATCACAAAATAACTATCTTCTGGAATTTCCTTTTCTCCGGTTAATGATTCCAACTCAAAGTCTGGTGTCAGCAATTGATTGGAATTCCGATTTTCAGCTAAATGTGGCTCTTCTAGAGCTTCTCCATTAATATACAACTGATCATCCCGGTAAGCTAATGTTTCGCCTGGAAGACCAATAATTCGTTTGATGTATGATTCACCTTGATTATCGTGAAACAGAATGATATCAAAGCGTTCAATCTTTGCATATGGTCCATAGACAATGTAGCTGTTTGGCTCAAGCTGGGGACTCATTGAGTCTCCAGCTACATTGATAGGAATGAGCAGAAAATAACGAACAAATACAACGATTCCCATGGCGATAAGAGTTGCTTTTAGCCATTTTTCAACGTTTCCCAGTTTTTCAGTCATTCTTTTCATTTGTACCATTCAGTTCCTTTATGACTTCTAATGCTTTTTGGTACTGCGTATCATTTTCTTCTATTACTTCGCGCAGACGATTAACCATCGCAACGGCGGTATCTTCTGTCAGCTCTCCTGTAACAGGTAGACTCTCTTCTGCTTGAAATTCTTCTAACGAGGAAATGGTAGCTTCATCGAAGTATCCATCTGCTGTAACCGTATAATCCATTGCTTCTAACATTTTTTCAACATTCAATACTGCTTCCGACACTTCACCAAGCTTATATTCTGCAGTTGTATCAATGATTGTTAAGAAAGCATATTCTGGCAACTCAACTTCATAATCTGGTTTAATACCCTCATCATGGATCCAGTTTCCTTCTGGTGTGAGCCATTTCGCCACGGTTAGTTTTAACTCACTGTCAGCAGTTAATGGATAGATGGATTGTACCGTTCCCTTACCAAATGACGTAGTTCCGACTAGTGGAATATCTGCCGCTTCTTGAAGAACTCCTGCAACGATTTCTGAAGCACTGGCGCTGCCTTCGTCGATTAACATCACTGTTGGTTCGGTAATTTGGAAATCACCGAATTCTTCGTCACTTGCATAAATCGGTTGAGGATTTCCTTCTTTCTCTTCTGTCTGAAGTAAGATTTCGCCATCTTCCACAAACATATTTCCAATCATCATTGCTTGGTCTAGTAAGCCACCAGGATTTTGACGGAAGTCGAAGATAAACTTACCTGCACCTTGATCTCTTAATGCCGTTACTGCTTCAACAATCTCATCATATGTTGGACGAGCGAAACTATGAACCGCAATCAAACCGACTTCCGGATTGCTTTCATCAATCTCATACGTTACCGTCTCAATCGGAATGGTATCACGGAAAATTTCAACTTTAAATGTTTGGCTTCCACGTTGAATTTCCAGTTCTACTGACGTTCCCTTCTCCCCGCGAATCAGATTGACAGCTTCCGTAGCAGTCATTCCTGCTAACGATTCTCCATCTGCACTTAGAACGACATCGTTTGGTAAGAGCCCTGCTTTTTCAGCGGGCGAACCTTTAATAGGTGATACAATAATAATCTGGTCATTCATACTCATAATCTCTGCGCCGATACCTTCAAAAGAAGCAGAAATACTTTCATCTAATGACTCGCTCTCTTGCACATTTAGATACTGGCTATATGGATCTTCAATTGCATTCACCATGCCTTGAAGGGCACCCTCCACCAAATCTTCTTCATCAACCTCTTCAATATAGTTGTTTAGAATAATTTCATAAACAGCTTCCAGATTATGCGCACCTTCTACTGCTCCCATCGATGCAGGAGAATCACTCGTTTCATCGGCTCCATTGAAACTAGGCACCTCTTCTTGATCCGCTAATAAACGTGAGGCTCCAAATGACAGTAATGCAACGATTACAAGAGAAAGAAAATAAATTGGTAATTTCACACCAACTTGTCTTTTTTTGCTGCCTTTTACTTTCTTTTTATAGTGTCGATTGTCCATAATGAAGGGTCACCTCCTCTTCCTTTTGTGGAATAGTTTTGAGGTCAGTCTTTTAGGCTGCTCTCTAAAGCAATAATCATCATATCATCAAACGTTTTTTCTCGTTCTTCAGATGTTGTTTCTTCACCTGTCAATAAATGATCGCTGATTGTAAGAATAGCTAAAGCTCTGCGATTATGTTGTGCAGCAAGCATATACAAACCTGTTGCTTCCATTTCAACTGCCAGTACACCATAATCAGCAAGCTTCTTCTTATCTAATTCTGCATTGTAGAAACGATCGGAAGAAAGAACATTCCCTACATGGACATTTAGATTACGTTCTTTTGCAAGATGATAGGCACGATCTAATAACTCAAAGTTCGCAATCGGGGCAAAGTTTACTTGGCCTTGGAAAATATTTTGCACAACACTCGAATCAGTAGTTGCGCCTTGAGCTAAAACAAGATCCCTGATGTGAACATCTTCTTGAAGGCCGCCTGCAGAACCAACTCGAATTAAGTTTTGAACATTGTATTCAGTAATCAGTTCATTGGCATAAATCATCATTGATGGTAATCCCATCCCGGTTCCTTGAACAGAAACACGTTTCCCTTTATACGTTCCGGTATAACCAAACACGTTTCGAACAGAATTATACTGTACTACATCTTCCAAATACGTTTCGGCGATGTATTTGGCACGTAATGGATCTCCTGGTAATAAAACTGTTTCTGCTATTTCTCCTGGTTTTGCTGCAATATGTACACTCATTATGCTTCCTCACTTTTCATTATTGTTTTACTTGCTTGTTCTTTCCGTTCTTTATAAAGCTGATACATTTCATCAAAGGCAGAAATATGATTGGTGTATTCTCCACTCAATTCCAAATAATCTGCTAACTCATAATAATCGGAATGATTACGTGGAAAACCACTATCTTCTTCCAGTTTATTAGCGAAATGCGTTAAAGAATCCTTTTTATAAGGATCGCGAAAAGTCATTGCAAATTGAAAAAACTGCTGATCCATTTTGTCCACCCCTTCTTAAAGGATTGCTTTCTCCTATTGTAGCAAATTTTGCTTGTCTATAGTGATTTCAAACTCATATTCTTGATTTTCTTTATCAATTTGTATCAAATGGATGCCTTGTAATTGATCCGTCTGTATACTGGTCAAGAGGACCGTCATCAATTCATTTTCTGCATCTATTGAAACAGGTACATCTTCAGCCAGCAGATTTGCAAACAGCCGTAACGATTGCGCTACCGGTAGAGAAAAAGCGCCGAGCTGAATGTCTTTCACCTTCAGCTGCAAGTCACCATTCTCCTGGGAAAAAGGTTCGGCTTGTATCAAATAAGAAACGGGTAAACCAAAAATTTGCCACTCTCCACTAAGATATACATTTCCAGCGATTTCAATTTGTGGCGTTACCTCTCCTTCTTGTGCTTCCAAAAATTGTTGCAGAAAGCCTTCCAAATCTTTCTCGTTCAACGTCACTTGTGCAACGAGCGAATCTTCGTTAGTAGTAGAAGTTTCAGTAGCTTGTTCAACTGGCATATTTTGGGGGTCTGTCGTAATCGCTGAAATGGCAGCAACAACTACCACTATATTTAATATAAGCAGGATGAAAAAGGCGACTTTCCAACCGGGTCGATTTGAACGTGTTCTTTTTTCCATATTCATCATCCTCGTAAGCATTCTATTTATTAATAATATCACGCTTTGTGATATAATGTCATCATATTGAGTGAATCCTTTCCAAACTTAAGCATTATGGTGGTAAGTCAAGAGAATAGATTATAAATAGACAACCTAATTTCATAAAAAAGGGTGCACTGAACTAAACCGTCACGTATTCGAAAATACGTTCGGTTTATGTCTTCGGATAGTCGTCCTTAAGAAATAGTTTCTCTTAAGACTCCATCGCCTCCGATCTTGCGATATAGAGTTGGTGATCGCTTAGGAGTGCAAACACCAGACGCACTAATTTTCGTGCAGTTAAGACGAGGGCTCGTTTGTGTTGTTTTTTCGGTACTTCTTTATATTTTTTCTGGTAATAGGCTTCATACTCAGGAATATATCGTCTTACAGAGTTGGCAGCTTGAACTAAGTAATAACGTAAATAACGGTTTCCTGACTTAGACATCGGTGTCTTTTCTTTTTGATAGTTACCAGATTGATGTTTTGGCCAATAAAGACCAGCGTATTTTGCCAGTTGAGCTTCATGGTTAAATCGGTCAATTTGACCAACTTCAGCGATAATGCCTGCGGCATAAACAGGTCCAATTCCTGGAATGCTTAACAATGTTTTGGCGCTATCGATGGTTTCCATAATATTCTCAATGGCTTTATCAATGATTTTTATTTCTTGTTCAAATCCACGTATAACACGCATTTGAACACCTAGATTGATATCAATACTGTCTTGTGCTAGTTTGCCTAAGCGATAAGAGTCTGAGACAGATTTTCTAATGACTTTAGCTAATTTGACAGGATCTTTAAAGCGTCCTCGCCCAAACTTTTGAAGTAAAGCAGCTAGCTCAACGCTATTCATTGTCCGAATCTCAGCCATTGAAATGTCGCCATTCATTAATTGAATCATCGTTGAACTAAACACAGAGGTGCTTATGTTTTCAGCTTTTAAGTCACTCGAAAGAGTGTTGCACTTGTAATAAAGATTTTCCACGTAGTGCTGCTGGGCTTCGGTCATCTGACGAATCAACTGATAGCGTGTACGAGTAAAACGTAGGAGAGCAACGAATTTTTCTTCTCGTGGTTGAGTTTTCGTATGCTTTCCAGTTGTTAAAAACTCAGCAATGATTTGGGCGTCTAATTTATCATTCTTTTCTTCTGTCCAGACTTTAGAAAAACGATGAATAACCCGCGGGTTTTCTACAATGGTTTCAACGTTAATCAGTTTCAACTCTGGATCATTTGAGAAGAATAAGGACGGATGCATACTGTACTGACCAGTCGCTTCCATACCTACAAGTATTTTGTCAAAATCCAACTCCTCGTGAAAACGAAGGATTTGGTCTTTAATCATTGTGGCGCCTGACTCACTATTCGCTACTGTCTCTTGCCAAAGAATCGTATTGGTATCATCTTCACGTAAGAGAAAACAAGCATCAAGTTTCGCTTTACTTACGTCTAAACCGACAAATAATTTCATGGAAGGGTTCCCCCTTTCGTTATAAATTTGGAAGGTAAGCTTGGTCACTCCGGGCTATCCCTGTAACACAATGCGTGCCTTAACCTCGCGCATAAGTATTTAACTCGTTTCTTGTGTAGCTGCCAAGACCGAAGGTTTCCTAAGACCAACGGACACAAGAACCAAGCCATACAGCTTATGAGTAAATAGTCTCAACATTGTGACGGGAAGCATGCTTAATGAGTAGTCGAACTACAAGGAGGGGAAAGCTTCATCCCATTTAGAACCATCTTCCATCTAGTTCTATTTTACACAGAAACAGCACGGAATGACCAAGCGATAACCAAGATATTTAATTATCAAAGAACTAAAGTGAATGGAACATCAAAAGCGACTTTTTGAAATTTTTCTCCCCCATGGGGGAGAAAGCTCCATTCTTTCAAACAGTTAATCAATCAACTAAGTTAAGAACAATTCTTAACTACAAACTTATTATACGAGGAGGTTTATTATGTCAGTACAACCATTAGCAAAAAAACGGACACAAGTGATTAATGAGGTCTTGAATGCAGCCACCCATGGAATTGGTACTCTGTTAAGTATCGTTGCGCTTGTTTTCCTTATTATGAAAGGAATTCAATCGAATAGTAGCCTGCATCTAACAGCTTATTTAATTTATGGTATTTCCATGATTTTACTGTTCTTGTCGTCTACTCTTTATCATAGTTTCAGCTTTACTCGTTATCACAAAGTATTTCGGTATATCGATCATGCTTCGATTTATCTACTGATTGCTGGAACATACACACCTTTTTGCTTAATCGCATTAAATGGAACCGGAGCAAACGTCCTCTTCTTCACTGTATGGGGAATTGCGCTAGTAGGCGTGATTTTTAAGATTTTCTTTGTAGGAAAACTAAACCGTCTCTCCACGTTCCTTTACTTAGGAATGGGTTGGCTCGCTATCTTTATGATTCGCCCGCTTTATCAAACGCTTGATATGGGTGGTTTGTGGTTACTTATACTAGGTGGTCTATTTTACAGTTTAGGTACGATTTTCTACAGCAACAAAAAATTTGGATACATGCATGTCATCTGGCATTTATTCGTCTTAGCTGGAGCAGCTAGCCATTACTTTGCCATTCTTTTATACGTATAAATAAATTTCAAATAGGAAGAGGCTGGGAAAAAATCCCAGCCTCTTCCTCGTATACGAATATCTGCCTCTTAAACGTGCTTCAAAAGATAGACCCGACAATAGTTTGTCATGATTGTTCATACTTTAGCTGCTTAAGGTTTTGGTACCACTTTGGTTATTTCTTAACGAATTTTTGGAAAACATGAGGATAAATATTTTTTTCATCCAAAATTCCATCGATTTCTTCTTCTACTTGCCATTCGTCCCAGTTCACAGCTGGGAAAAAGGTATCTCCATCAAAATCGCCGATAATTTTCGTTCTCCATAAAACATCTGCAAGCGGCAAAAACATCTGATAGATTTCGCTGCCACCAATAACGTACATATCTTTTCCCTTTATCATGGTGTGCAAGGAATCTAGATCATGAATAACTGTAGCTCCTGGAGCTTCGTAATCTTTTTGCCGGGTTAGAACGATATTATTTCGTCCCGGTAGAGGCCTTCTCTTCATGCTCTCAAACGTCTTGCGGCCCATTAATACCGTATGACCCATAGTGGTGTTTTTGAAAAATTTCATATCATTTGGTAAGCGCCAAGGCAATCCACCATCTTTACCGATTGCACCTTGTTCATCTTCTGCCCATATTAAACAAATCATCCTGTTTCCCCCTTCTTTATACAGCAATCGGAGCCTTGATACGTGGGTGGCTCTGATAGCCTTTTAAGATGATATCTTCCTTTTCCATTTCAAAAATCGATTTTTCTGGATTTTTAATCACGAGTTCAGGAAGTGGGTAGGGTTCGCGTGTCAGCTGTTCGTTTATTTGATCCAAATGATTAAGATACAGATGTGCGTCACCAAAAGTATGAATAAAATCGCCCACCTCTAAACCGGTCTCGTTGGCAATCAGATGTGTAAGCAGGGCGTAGCTGGCGATATTAAAGGGCACTCCAAGAAAGACATCCGCGCTTCGTTGATAGAGCTGGCAGCTCAATTTTCCGTCCGCTACATAAAACTGGAATAACGTGTGACAAGGTGGCAACGCCATATGAGGCACATCTTCAGGGTTCCAAGCGGAAACAATTAAACGTCTAGAATCCGGTTTCTGTTTGATCATTTCAATCACATCTTTTAACTGATCAATGGTTGCACCTTGGCTCGTTTTCCATCGTCTCCATTGGGAACCATAGATATTTCCCAACTCGCCAAATTCCTTTGCAAACGCATCGTCTTGTAACACTTTGTCACGAAATGTTACCATTTGTGACTTATATTCTTCATTAAATGCTTCGTCAACTAAAGAGCGTTTTCCAAAATCTGTCATATCAGGTCCTTGATAGACATCTGATTGGACGTAGCGCTCAAACGCCCACTCATCCCATATATGGTTGTTATTTTCTAACAAGTACCGAATATTGGTGTCACCCTTTAGAAACCATAGAAGTTCACTTTTAATAAGACCAAAAGCTGTCTTTTTGGTAGTAAGGAGAGGAAAGCCTTCTGAAAGATTGAATCTCATTTGATAACCAAAAACACTTTTTGTTCCTGTTCCAGTTCGATCTTCTTTCACTGTACCTTCTGCCAAAATCTTCCTCGCTAAATCCAAATATTGTTGTGTCATCTTCTTCGCACCTTCCTACTCGTTCGCGTACTGGCTCAAGTATTCATAACGATCCCACTTTTTCGCTAAATCTGCTTCCATTTTTTCCAATCGTTCTTGTAATTCTGCTAGTTTAGAATAGTCACTAGCATTTGTTGCCATCTCTTCTTTGATTCCTTCAATTTCTTCTTCTTGCACCATGATTTTTTCTTCGATAGAAGACCATTCAAGTTTTTCACTATACGTAAGTTTCTTTTTATCCTTCTTACTATCTTCCTCTGGCTCTACCTTGTTTTCTTGTTTTTGTGAGGGTTGAGTAGATGATCTTTGTGCTTGGTTCTCTAAATACTCGCTCATGTTGCCATAATATAATACAGGACCATCTGGCTCATCAATCGCAATAACCTTATCTGCTACTTTATCTAAGAAGTACCGGTCGTGGGAAACTACTAATACGGCACCTGCGAATGTGGATAGATAATCTTCCAACACAGTTAACGTATCCAAATCTAAATCATTTGTTGGTTCATCAAATAGCAGTACATTTGGTTGATTCATTAGCAGCTTCAGTAGATACAGGCGTCGTCTTTCTCCTCCAGACAAAGTACGGATTAAATTTCCATGCATTTCTTTCGGGAAAAGGAATGTTTCTAATAATTCGGTTACTCGTACGGTCGTACCGTCTATTCGTTTTGCTTCCTCAGCAAGTTCTTGCAAATAAGTGATTACTCGTTTATCTTCTGGGAATGGCTCCATTAATTGACGATAATATCCGATACGAACCGTTTCGCCTACCACCATGTTTCCAGATACAGGTTGTATTTCCCCTGCCAACATTTTCAAAAAGGTAGTTTTCCCTGATCCGTTTTTCCCCACGATACCGATTCGATCATCGGACTGAAAAATATGGCTAAAATGATTAAAGATTGTTTTTTCGCCTGCTCTTAACGTAACATTTTCTAAATTAAAGACTCGTTTGCCTAAACGGGACCCTTCAAGAGCGATTTCTAATTGCTTTTCTTCTCCATTTTGCTGTTTCACTGCTTCATCAAGCGACTCAAAACGTTGAATACGTGCTTGTTGTTTCGTCGTACGTGCTTTTGCGCCTTTACGCATCCATGCTAATTCATTTTTATAAAGGCGGACTTGCTTCTCGTCCATTCGCTGCTGAATCGCTTCACGTTCAGCTTTTTGCTCTAAGTAGGTAGCATAGTTTCCGATATAACTCTCTATTTTTCCTTGTCGTAGCTCTAGCATATGATTCGTCACACGCTCAAGGAAATAACGATCGTGGGTAACAAGTAACAAAGCACCCTTGTATTGGGAGAGATACTTCTCTAACCAAATAATTGCATCAACATCCAAGTGGTTCGTTGGCTCGTCCAGTAATAATAAATCAGGAGCTTGAATTAGTACCTGTGCTAAACCAATTCGTTTCCTCTGACCTCCAGAGAGCTCCTTCACTGGTTGATTGAGGTTTGTAATACCTAGTTGATTTAGAATGCTCTTAAACTGTACATCTGCCTGCCAGGCATCTTGACGGTTCATTTCTTGTTCCGCCCGTGTGTATGCTTCCTGATATTTTTGGTTGGAACTGTCTTTGGTTAAGTTCGCAATTGCCTCTTCATAATTGCGTACCACTTTAACCAGTGGCGCTTCGCCTGTAAAAACCGCTTCAAAGACTGTTTGTTGATCGTCAAATTGCGGATCTTGCGGAAGATACGCGATACGGTATTGGCTTGGTTTGTCGATCGTACCTGAATCCGCTGTATCTACTCCTGCAATTACTTTCATCAGCGAGCTTTTTCCACTTCCGTTTTGGCCAATTAAGCCGACAGATTCTCCTTCACGAATGGTAAAGGATATTTGATGAAATAATGGCTTTATCCCATATGTTTTCGATAGTTCAATTACATTTAAGTCTTTCATGCTTTATTTCATCCTTTATCATTATATTCTGCGCTAAACTCATCCTTCAGTATAGCCTATTTTAAGGACTTATAGTAGCAGAACTTAGAACAGTCCTGTTATCGTACCGTCCTCCAGCACGTCCATGTTCAGTGCTGCAGGTTCTTTTGGCAAACCGGGCATGGTTAAAATATCTCCGGTTAAAGCTACAATAAACCCAGCACCGATTTTAGGAATAAACTCCCTAATCGTGATTGTAAAACCGGCTGGTCTTCCAAGCGCTTTTGGTTGATCAGACAAGGAGTACTGTGTCTTTGCCATACAAATCGGTAACGTACTCCAACCGTGTTTCTTAAACAGCTTCATTTGAGTGAGCGCCTTTGGTGTATACTGTACGGCTGCACCGCCATAAATCTCTTCGACAATCCGATTAATCTTCTGTTCCATACTGGAATCTGCTTCATAGAGCGGAATGAAGGGAGCTGTATTTTGGGTAGCTGTAAGAACGGCTTGAGCCAAATCAACACCACCTGCTGCCCCATTTTCCCAAACAGAGGCAACAACACATGGCACGCCTTTATTCAGGCATAAGTCTTTTATTGTATTTAATTCTGCTTCGCTATCATAAATAAATTGATTAATACCGACAACAACTGGAACACCATAACGCTGCATATTTTCGATGTGTTTTTCAAGATTAGTAAAACCACTTCGAACGGCTTCCACGTTTTCTTCTTTTGTCAGTTCCGTTACGTTGACACCGCCATGCATTTTGAGGGAGCGGACCGTTGCGACAATGACCACTGCATCCGGCGATTTCCCAAGTACAGGCACCTTGATGTCTAAGAATTTCTCTGCTCCCAAGTCTGCTCCAAAACCAGCCTCTGTAACGACATAATCAGCTACTTTCAAGGCAGTCTTTGTCGCAATCACACTGTTGCATCCATGGGCAATATTAGCAAAAGGACCGCCATGGACGAATGCAGGCGTATGCTCCAACGTCTGCACCAAGTTAGGTTCAAGAGCGTCCTTCAACAATAGTGTAAGCGCGCCTTCCATTTTTAAATCACGAACAGTGATTGGCTGACGATTAACATTGTAGCCAATCATAATGTTTCCGAGCCGTTCTTTCAGGTCTTTTAAGGAAGTAGCGAGACACAGGATGGCCATAATTTCGCTAGCTACGGTAATATCAAAACCGTCTTCACGAGGAACGCCATTACTAACCCCACCCAAACCAACTACAACATTTCGTAAGGCACGATCATTAATATCTAAAACCCGCTTCCAAGTGATTCGTCGCTGGTCGATTTGTAAGGCATTTCCTTGATGAATATGATTGTCAATAAAGGCAGCCAAGGCATTGTTTGTTGCTGTAATGGCATGCATGTCTCCCGTAAAATGAAGATTAATTTCATCCATCGGTTGGACTTGTGCATATCCGCCCCCTGCAGCTCCACCTTTCATTCCCATCGTTGGACCCATGGAAGGTTCTCGCAAGGCAATCATTGTCTTTTGACCGATTTTCGAAAGTGCATCGCCTAACCCTACCGTCATGGTCGATTTTCCTTCTCCAGCAGGAGTTGGGTTAATCGCTGTTACTAGAATAAGCTTGCCATCTGGGTTATTTTCCAAAGCCTGGATGGTTTCCCAATCCACTTTGGCCTTATATTTTCCATACTGTTTCAAGTTTTCTTTCGATAAGCCAATCTTTTCTGCAATTTGTTCAATCGGTAGCATTTCATTCTCTTGGGCAATCTGAATGTCTGTTTTCATGATATCCGCTCCTCTTCTTCCTATTGCATCTATTTTACCAAAAAAAGAGAGAGGCAGGAATGTTTTCCCGCCTCTTCCGATAAGCTTATTCTTTTTCGAAAATTCCAATCGTTTCATGAATAGGATGGACAAACACAATGCCCTGACCTGGTTCATCTAGACGAAATTCTTTGTCAATTTCATTTGCAATAGTTTCCGTATCCTTTCGGTCTGTCAAGAGAATAACCACTTCCCTTTGAGGCTCTATATCTGCAATCATTAATCCATGTTCCCGGATATGAGCTCCTCTTGCATGGATAATGGTGCCTCCTTGCGAGCCGCCTCTCTCAGCAGCCTGAATAACATTCCGATCCGTACCGGATGGGACAATCGCCCACACTGCATCAAATTCAGTCTGTTCTGCGCTCCAGTCTGGTCTCTTCTCGCTTTTCTCAAGTTCTTCTAATGAAAGCTTACGATCTACCAACCCTTTAATACGATGGACCGCAAAGGTATACAGAACGCCTGAGTTTTCTTTTTCAAAATTCATTTCGTCCGCAATCTTTTGTGTAACCGCACGGACACGTGATTCTGGAACTAATAACAGAACCATTTCTTTGTCGCTCTCCACAAATTGATCGAAAATTTTCTTTGATTTATCAATGGATCCATGAGCTGGAATAATGGTACCACCTAAATAGAGGTCTCGGTTACAAGTATCCATCACCTGTTCTGCATTCCCTTTATTTACAATCGCGCAGACTCCGACAATTCCAGCATCTTGAGCAGGTCCTGGTTTCAAATCCTCTGGAGCCTTGTAGGTCATTCCCAATACACGGGATAGCTTAACAGTAAACAAGATTCCACGATTCGGTTTGTCAAAATGAAACTTCTCAGTAAATGATTGAATGATATTCTCCTCGTGAACAGAGGGGATAACAAAGAGAATGACCTCTTTGTAAACATCATCCATTTCCAACATTTTTAAGATTGGGTTCGGGAGAGTCCCTCTACCACGAAAACTCGTGAAACGTTTAATTTTAATTTTTTTTGCATAATCAATAACTCGTTGGGAATTCTTACGGTCTACAATCACAGTCAAAAGAGTATAGTTCTCATCAAAGAGTGGTGATAGATTATTCATAGGATTCTCCTTCCTGCTTCTTCGTGTCATACTGGGTTCTCAGACGATAAAGATACCCAAGTAATTGTACAGTAATCAAGGGGGTAGTCGCAACCAGAGCCAAGACACCGAAACCATCCGTTAATACATTGGCGGTAGGGATTGATTCCGCAACTCCTTGTGTGAATGGCAGGATAAAGGTCGCAGTCATTGTTCCTGAAGCAACACCACCTGAATCAAATGCAATCCCAACGAAAATATTTGGGACAAAATAAGATAATAGAAGTGAAATTGCCATTGCTGGCAAGAGGATATGCCACAATTGGAGAGATGGAATCAAAATTCGCAGTACAGATAATCCAACCGCTACCCCTACACCTAGACATAGACTAAACATAACGGTACCCGATTTGATGGCTCCTGCTGTTTCCTCTTCAATCTGTTTTGTTAAAATATGAACTGAAGGTTCGGCGGGAATCGTTAATACCCCAAAAAGGATTCCCATGGCGATTACCATAAAGGAATTTGTTTCAACCGTCAATAAGTAGCCTAATCGACTTGCAGCTTCCATGAAACCAGCATTTACTCCTGTTAAGAAGAGTATTAAGCCAATAATTGTATAGATAAGCCCGATTCCGATCCGAATCATTTTTTGTTTTGATAATTTCAAGCTAATCGCATTTACAATCAAGAAAAGGATGAGCACCGGTACAAGTGCAAGCATCGCATCACGCGCTGTAATGGGCACCTGGTTCAAGAAGGTTCCCCAAATTCCTGCAGTAGCTACTTCCTCTAGAGGCAAAGCACCACTCAACTCATTGTTCCCACTGATCAGTCCCATAACCAAAACACCTAAAATAGCCCCAGAAGAAGCAATCCCTAGTAGACCAAAACTGTCCGTATCTTCGTTGGCTCCGCTACGTGAAAAAGCAGAGGCACCTGCTGCCATTGCCAACATGAAAGGAACCGTAATTGATCCAGTAGTAGAGCCAGATGCATCAAATGCGATGGCTAAAAAGTCACTGTTTGAGAAAATTGCTAAAACAAAAATCGCAAGATAAACAACGGTCAAGAAGCGATTCAAAGGAACTTTTTTTAAGATACGATACATTCCCATCGCAATCATAAACCCTATTCCTAATGAAACAACAACTACCAGCAACATTTGTGGAATGGCATTATTCGTAACGGAACTTACTTGTTGCGCTAAGATATGTAAATCAGGCTCTGCAACAGAAATAATAAAGCCAAATAAAAAACTGCCTGTTACTACAATTTTCATCTTGTTAGTCTCAATTAACGCTTCACTCATTCCTTCTCCTATTGGCTCGATACTAATATCGACACCAAGCAGGAAAAGTGGCATTCCAACCATAATGAGGACAGCACCTATTAAAAATCTCATTAATACTGGTGTTTCTAAAGGTACAAGGAAGAAATGGAGTAAGAGAACGACTCCTACAATCGGCAAGATTGCGAATGATACTTCCTAAAATTTTTCTGTAATTGCGTTCAATACACATACGCCCCTTTCAAATGAAATTTTATTTGTGCAAGATACTTAACCTATCCTATTATATCAAAAATAAACGCTTTTGTCTAAAGATTGACTTTAACATTGTTATGAAAACGAGTCATATATTCGGCTAAGCGTCACTTCACTATTTACTTCTCCTTCACTATACAAATCATAACCATTAATCCTAGTCCTTTGTTCCATAAAAGCAAAAAGCCCAAGCGACTCCATTCGCTTGGGCTCAAAAAGGCTCTATAACACCTTGTTTTATTCAGCTTCTTCCATTTTAAGAACGGCCATAAACGCTTCTTGAGGAACATCAACCGATCCAACAGATTTCATCCGTTTCTTACCTTCTTTTTGCTTCTCAAGGAGTTTCCGTTTCCGTGAAACGTCCCCACCATAACATTTCGCCAATACGTTCTTGCGTAGTGCTTTGATGGTTGTACGAGCTAAGATCTTATGTCCAATTGCAGCTTGAATCGGCACTTCGAATTGCTGACGAGGAATAATCTCACGCAATTTTTCAGTAATCGCACGTCCACGTTGATAAGCAAAGTCCCGGTGAATAATCGTGCTTAATGCATCTACAATCTCTCCATTTAAGAGAATATCCATCTTGGCTAATTTACTTGGTTTGTAACCAATGATTTCATAATCAAGAGAAGCATAGCCTTTTGTGCTCGACTTCAAACGATCAAAGAAATCAAAGATAATCTCAGCCAATGGAATTTCGTACACTACATTTACTCGATTGTCTGATAGGTAATCCATTGTAATAAAGTTACCACGTTTGCGTTGCGCAATTTCCATTACAGCACCTACATAATCATTTGGCACCATAATTTCTGCTTTTACGTACGGTTCTTCAATGTTCTCAATCTCGGTTTGGTCCGGCATTTCTGACGGGTTGTCGATTGTAAGGGTGGTTCCATCTGTTTTGTTAATGTGGTAAATAACACTTGGTGCAGTTGTAATGATATCCAGATTAAACTCACGCTCTAAACGTTCTTGGATAACATCCATATGCAGCATTCCAAGGAACCCTGTACGGAATCCAAATCCTAATGCTTGAGAAGATTCTGGCTCAAACTGCAACGAAGCATCGTTTAATTGCAACTTCTCTAATGCTTCACGTAAATCATTGAAGTCAGAAGAGTCAACCGGATAAATTCCGCAGTATACCATCGGATTTAACTTCCGGTATCCTTCTAATGCCTCACTAGCAGGATTATTCGCTAGTGTGATGGTATCCCCTACACGAGCATTCTGGATGGTCTTGATGCTGGCAGTTACATAACCAACATCCCCTACCATTAAATAATCACGAGGGATTGGTTTTGGAGAGAAAATCCCTACTTCTGTTACATCATATTCTTTCCCATTAGACATCATGCGAATCTTGTCTCCTGGGCGCAATACACCGTTCATTACCCGGATATTTAAGACTACCCCACGATATGGATCATAGGCAGAGTCAAAAATGAGTGCTTGTAGAGGTTCTTCCAAGTCACCCCCTGGAGCAGGAATTTTTTCAACGATTTGCTCTAATAATTCCTTGATTCCAATTCCAGCTTTTGCACTTGCTAAAACAGCCTCACTGGCATCAATTCCTACTACTTCTTCCACTTCTGCGCGTACCCGTTCTGGATCTGCTGCTGGAAGGTCAATCTTATTGATGACAGGAACAATTTCCAAGTCATTATCGACAGCCAAATAAACGTTTGCCAAGGTTTGCGCTTCGACACCTTGCGCCGCATCTACTACTAAAATGGCCCCCTCACAAGCTGCTAGACTTCGGGAAACTTCATAGGTAAAGTCGACGTGTCCTGGTGTGTCAATCAAATGGAAAATATAATCTTCTCCATCATCCGCTCTGTATGTCAGCTCCACAGCGTTCAATTTGATGGTAATTCCACGTTCCCGCTCTAAATCCATAGAGTCAAGGAGCTGTGCTTGCATGTTGCGCTCTGCCACCGTATCCGTTAATTGCAAGATTCGATCCGCTAACGTAGACTTCCCATGATCAATATGGGCAATAATGGAAAAGTTCCTAATTTTCTTCTGTCTTTCTTTCATCTGTTCTATATTCATTTCATAACCACTTTCTCAAATACCTATTATTACAAAATTATACCAAGAGTAACAAAAAGTAACAAGTTGAAGTGGGAAACATCTTCTGATAAAGCAAAAGAAAACCCTTACTCCCTCTTAGTTCTTCATTTCATTATCATTTGATTTGTCAATTTAAGCTAGACAAAGTAGATTCGTCTAGGTAACTCAAAAACACTTCTAGTGGCGTCTGGTAAT
>NZ_JARBEA010000130.1 GCF_028863945.1 Jeotgalibaca caeni
CTTTTTCTTTTTCTTCTTGTCGGCGCTTTTCCTCCTTGTAATGGAGTGCCTTCGGCTCAAATTGGCTCGCAGTCAGGCGGTAACTGATGAGGATGCGTGCACGCAGGTGACTATAATTTCGATAACCGAATCCAGAACGCTTGATGTTTTTTATTTTATTGTTGACCCCTTCGATGGCCCCGTTGGACAACGTATACACACAAGCATTCCGGATGCCTTCCTGATACTTAAACAGAGTCTGCACGGTGGTACGGACTTTTTTGGGCAGTACATATTTCCTGGATTCTTCTAAAATGGTTTTGAATTGGTCAAAGTCATGTCTTTGGAGGGCGAAACGTAGGTCATTCACCAAGGTATAAACCTGGCGTAAACGGGGATTGATATGTAATAAATAATCCACCATCATCTTCTCGGTCACCAGCCCCTCGTAAAGCCGGTGCGTCCGATAATCGATGACGTTTAATTCCCATTCATTTTTCAAAAGCAGTTTCCATTGTTTCTTCAGCTTCCGGTAGTCCGTCTCGCTTTTTTTCTTGGCTTCATTCATGACGCGGATACGGAACGAATTGAGTGCCCGGTTCAGGTGTTGGACAATATGGAACCGATCGATCACGATTTGCGCTTTAGGAAAACAGTCTTTTACGACCGCTAGATACGGGGAGTACATGTCCATCGTGACAGTCTTCACGCTGTAACGCGATTCCTTGGGATAGCGCATGAAGTAGTCAATCAGCTGATTCTGCCGTCTGTCCTCGACGACATCGATCAACCGGTGGTTTTGGGCATCAAGAAACAGGAAGCTCATGGCACCGGACACATTTCTGACGGACTTGAATTCATCGATGGAAAGGTGTTGCGGGAGATAGATATGGTTGGGTGCCAATGGTTCTGATATTTTTTCAAGGACCCGGATGACCGTGTTGCTGGAAACGGAAAGATGTTGTGCCACCAATCTCATGGACTGGATTTCCCGCAGTTCCATCGCAATTGTCCGTTTAATAATGTTGGAAATGAAGCAGTGTCGTTCAACGAGTTTTGTTTCAGCGATGAAGGTTTGATCACAGTGTTTACACAAGAAACGTTGTTTCTTCAGACGCAGGAGAACCGGCTGGAAATTGATGTGGGTCAGCTTTATTGTGGACAGCTTCGTCCCGTTCTTGATGATATCTTGGTGGGAATCGTTTGTGATGCCGCATTTCTTACAACACCGTGGGGTGTAAGATAATTTCCCCTGGACAACGACGTTTTTAACTTGCTTGATTTTTTCGAATACAACGGGCATGTCATCTAAATATATATTTGGGTCTTCTATTCCGAGCATTTTTTTA
>NZ_JARBEA010000131.1 GCF_028863945.1 Jeotgalibaca caeni
TGTATTGCCATCCCTATTATACTCCTGCACGTGATTTTCCGTCATGGCATAGAACGCGGAGCGTTCATAAAGTTTTTTGTGTAAAAAAAGACGTGCCAGCGGACGATTTGATCCACTGACACATCTTTTTATTTTTAGGGCCGAAACGTGATTTGATTGTCGTCCCCACTTTGATTCTTTTCATCCAATTTTAGTTGCACTTCGCTTTTATCCTTCAGTGAGATGGCAAAATAGAACTCAACTTCCTCACCCGGACTTACTCCAGCAATTGCACGTTGATAGGCTTCTGCGTATGGAGGGTTCTCTTTTGAAAATTCTTCTGATAAATAGGCAAAGTGTTCCAGTTCTTGTTCATTTTGATAGAAGTGGAAATACGAGCGGACACCCATCGGAATGATGTCCTGATCTGAGCTGTTTTTATAATGGAGCCACAGCACAAGCGCCGGATTGCCATCCTGATCTGTAATGAACTCATGGGATAGAATTTTTATTTCTTCGTTTACGGTATAATACATGTCATCTTCAAGATAAGGACGCTTGTTATCCTCTTCATACTCCGCAGCAAAAACACTGATGTCCGGAGAAGTTTTCTGACCCTTAGCAGTGTCATCTGTTGTGTCATTGTTCGTGCATCCAGCTAAAAATATGATAGCAAGTAGAAGATACAAAAAATGTTTGCGTTTCAACTTTCATTCCTCCTCAGATCAATATTCGCACTAGTTTCATAAAGGTCGGAATCATTTGTAATGAACAAGGAAATCATTGCATTGGGAGCTTGATTAGTTAATGTTTATTTCAACTTTAATAAGGTCATTTCGCTACTTCTGATTATAACACTTTTACTTTAATTTCTCACCAAATATTCATATACGAATAATTAAAAAAACCTTAGTCTATCTACAGGAAGCGGAGGTGAATAGGTTCCTGCGGCTTTTGTCGATGTTCAAATACTTTATGAAAGTCATTCTACATCAGTAACTTCCCATCCTTTTAATTAGGAGCGATACTTTTGAATAAAAAGGCCACTATTCTTTTTGCAATCTCGATCCTCTTACAATTAAGCAGCCCTTTTCTGGCATATTATGGAATTTTTAATTTTTTCTTCAAGAATCAAAACTTGGTAGGTCTCGAAGCTACTCTATTGCTTATCTTTATGTATCTAGCAATTATGTCAGTTGCCCTTTTGCTATTTAGATTAGCTACTACATATCTAAATCATTCCAAACCATAAAAATAAACTACTATTAAAAACATACTAAGATTAGTAGGTAGAAACCCCGACGGGGGTTCCTGCCTACTATTTTCTTTTTTTCAGATATAGTAGT
>NZ_JARBEA010000132.1 GCF_028863945.1 Jeotgalibaca caeni
TAGACTAACACAAATAAATGAGACAATATAAAACACCTTCGGAATGGTATAATACCAAATACTATGTCGGAGGTGTTTTTGCGTGGGAAAAAACGTATATTCTAGTGAAGTGAAATGGGCCGTGATAAAGGACAAAATGGGTGGTGAATTGACCAACAAGGAAATCATGGAAAAGTATGGCATCAAGAACAAGACCCAAATTCAAACTTGGATGAGATGGTACCGGGGAAACCAGGTGCACCGCTTGACGCAACCCATTGGCAAACAGTATTCCTACGGACATGGACCGGAATGGAAAACGGAAGAAGAGAAGAAAAATAGCCAGATGGCACAGTTGAAGATGGAAAATGAAATCCTAAAAAAGTATTTGGAACTGAGAGAGGAGTTGAAAAAGGAGTAGTCCTCCGCTTGGTGGAACAGTTCCGGAGGAACTACACGATCAAAGCAATTTTGGCTGCACTGGGTGTAGCTCGTTCCACCTACTACCGCTGGAAAAAGGAACCTGAAAAAATGCTTTCTGAAGCGGAAGAGAAGATTATTGCACTATGCCAAGGGAACAAGTACCGCTATGGACACCGGAAAATAACAAAATTATTGAAACGAAAATTCAAAATCAAGCTGCACCGCAATACTGTGCAACGTATCATGCAGAGGATGAATCTACAGTGTCGCGTGAAGCCGAAACGGAAATGGAAGTCGCAAGGAGAAACGACAATCGTGGCACCAGATCTGTTGAAACGAAACTTTATGGCTTCGAAGCCTGATGAAAAATGGGTAACCGATATTACCTATGTACAGTACGGACCCGAAACGCTCTATCTTTCCACCATCATGGACTTGTATAACAATGAGATTGTCGCGTATAAACTTTATGATCACCAACAGACCTCCTTGGTCTTGGACACATTGGAAGCTGCACTGGAAGCCAGGGGAAACCCTACGGGAGTCATCCTGCATTCAGACCAAGGGTCTGTCTATACTTCTTACGCTTTTCAGCGACTAATCAAGGAGGAGAATTTGGTAAGCAGTATGTCAAGAAGAGGAAATTGTTGGGATAATGCGGTGATTGAATCCTTCCATTCGAACATAAAATCGGAGGAATTCCAGTTCGTGAAGTATCATGCGCTGTCTATTTCCGAAGTTATTTGCCGTGTTCAAGACTATTTGCATTATTACAATCATGAACGGATTCAAGAAAAATTAGGCTACCAATCCCCTCTGGAATACAGAGGATTAGCAGCCTAAGAAGGTGTTTTATGTTTGTCTCAAATCAGTATGTCAGTCTA
>NZ_JARBEA010000133.1 GCF_028863945.1 Jeotgalibaca caeni
AATCAGAGAAAAATTTCAGGCGCAAAGGTGTGTACTTTTTCTTTGCAATATTGTGTAGGAATGTCTTGCAAAACACATTTGTTAATACTTTCTTAGAATTCGAAGTTGTTCTTCCATTCTACATCCCGTTGGGGTTAGGGAAGACAATTACCCTAGGAAGTGACGAAGGGTTTTATAGTTATAGATTCGATGAGGTCATTGTCAACACCTCATTTAAATATCCATTTGAAAAGCCTGCCGAAATGTTAGATGTGCAAAAGACAAAATTAATAATGATGGTTGCAATACGATTAAGTTATAAAGACTTCTTGAAGGAGGCAGAATTTTATTACAATTACTATTTTGATAAATTAATTGATAATTTGAATACAATTGTAATCAGTTATATGATTGCGACAAAAGATGACGAGAGTCATTATTTAACAAAAGAAATGTTACCGTCTCATGTAGTAGTGTCAACGACAGATCTTAATACTTGGGAAAGCAATCGAGGATTATTCTTATTACACGAAAATGTTCCATATAAAAAAGGGCTACTGACCGAAGAAGAAATCAGAGAAATTATAAGAATGCAAGTAGTAGCGACTTACGAACTAAATCCTTTTGTTACAGGGGAGAAGTATGTGCTGTTCGCTAAAAGGTATATGAAGCAAGGATTTTATCAAGAAGCAGTACTGTATGCACAGGTAAGCGTAGAAGTATTTATTAGACAACTCTTTAAAGAGTTGCTTATAGAAGCAGATAACAAATTAGATGAAGAAGTAACCCAAATACTGGAGGACACCTCTTTTATGTCCATTATTAAAAGTAAACTACCACATTATCTTGGAGGTAACTGGAATATAAAAAATGAAACAACAGCAGTAGGAAAGTGGTATAAAAACACTTATCTCCTTAGAAATAGGGCTATACACGTTGGGAAAATCCCTGATTTTTCGGAATCATCTGAAGCTTTACACGATGCAATAGAATTTAGACAGTTTGTTTTAGAAAGAGTCGTAGCTAATAAACGGAAATACCCTACTTTAAGAAATTATTTTATTTAATTATGTTTATATAGGTAGCCTCATTTGAAATAATCAGCAGACTTAACTATAAAGTCATTAACTCTTAAATCAGGAATAATAGTGTTTGGAGTTAAAATATTATTCTGAGAGTGTAAAATATTTTGTGTAAATAGAAAAAAGGAAGTCCCTTCTGTAGAATAGAGTTACCACAACACATTCACAGAAAAGAGGACTTCCATATGAACGATTTTACTACAGAAATTCTAAA
>NZ_JARBEA010000134.1 GCF_028863945.1 Jeotgalibaca caeni
GGCGGATTTTATAATGAACTTAGCCATTTAAAATAAAAAAAACGCCACGTGAATTCCATGTTATATTGAAGTTACCACAACTCTCAATAGACAAGGATGAATTCACATGACGCAAACCCATGATAACACAGTTTCACTCAAGGGAAAACATCTTTCCTACTCAGAACGTTGCCAAATCGCTATCCTGAAAAAGGAAGGCTATTCCAACCGTCAGGTTGCCAAAGTGCTGGGACGTGTTCCGCAAACCATAAACAATGAGATTGATCGCGGAACCATCACCCAGTTAAAACGCCAAACGCAAAATGGAAAAGTGTATGACACCTACTATTCTGTTTATGACGCTGATGCAGGACAGGCCTTCTATGAAAAGCAACGACTGAACTGTGGCAGACGCCCCAAATGGGCGAACACAAATGCCTTCATTGATTGGGCAGATGACAAAATGTTAAATGAAAAATGGTCGCCGGACGTCGTGGTCGGATTTGCCAGAAAACACGAGCTGTTCGATTGTGCCATCATTCCTGGAACAACCGCTCTTTATCAATGGATTGACCGCGGAATCATGCGAACAAAGAACATGGACTTGCTTGAAAAACTGTCCCGTAAAATCAAAGCGGTCCGCCCAGGACACCGTCCCAACAAGCGTGTTCTCGGGACGTCAATTGAAGAACGCCCTAAAGAAGTTGAAACACGGGAAACGTTCGGTCATTGGGAAATCGACACGGTAGTGGGAAACAAGACCAAGTCGGATGCCGTGCTGCTGACGCTGGCTGAACGGCAGACACGCTTTGAAGTCATCCTAAAGTTGAACGGGAAGGACACCGAATCGGTGGACCAAGCGGTTCAACAGCTAAGAGAACGGGCTGGCGCTAACTTCGATCAATTATTTAAGACCGTTACCTCCGACAATGGCTCGGAGTTTTCTGGGCTACACGATGCTTTGCAAGATGTAGCTGACGTCTATTTCAGCCACCCCTATGCTTCTTGGGAGCGTGGGACGAGCGAAAACCAGCACAAATTAATTCGCCGTTTCGTCCCCAAGGGAAGCCCGATTAGTGAGGTGAGCGAGAACCAGATTTTGCGGATCCAGCGTTGGATGAACGATTACCCGCGGAAAATTTTGGGTTATGCGACACCACATGACACATTCGTCCAGGCATTCAAGCAAGAACGGTTGGTGGCTTGACCCATTATTCCTTGATAACGATCCTCCCTCGGGACATGGCTTCATGTCTGGAAAGCTGGCCTGGGGCCAAA
>NZ_JARBEA010000135.1 GCF_028863945.1 Jeotgalibaca caeni
CATTTGTTCGAGCTCGCCTTCGGCCTGTTGGAAACCTTTATGACTGCGACCTAGGAATTTTTGGTTGTAAGTATCAAAAGACGAGACTAAGAAACGTTCCATCGACTCTTCATTTTGGAACTGTTCCTTGCGGTGGCTGTATTTCTTGATTTGCTTATTAAAGGATTCAATCAAGTTCGTAGAGTAAATAGTCTTGCGTATGGCTAATGGGAAATCATAGAAAGTGAGCAGGTAATCGTTCGAAAGGATCGATTCCACCATTTTTGGATAGCTGGTTTTCCATTTTTCCGCAAAAGCACCACGTGCTTCCAATGCCGCCTTTTTAGATGACGCTTGATACACCATTTTAAAATCATCACAGACTTCCTTACGATCATCGACACGCACTTTGTGACTGATATTACGGGAAACGTGCACACAGCAATGTTGAAAACGGGCTTTGGGGTAGAACCGCTGCACGGCCCCTGCCATCCCCTTTAAGCCATCCGTGATGAAAAGGAGGACGTTTTTCACGCCACGTTCCTGGAGGTCTATTAAAATCTCTTCCCAAATCGTGATAGATTCAGTTGGTGCAATCGCATAGCTCAACACTTCCTTTGAACCGTCCGGGCGAATGCCAACTGCGATATGAATGGCTTCCTTGGCGACGGTTTTCCGCTTTAAAGGGATATAGGTTGCGTCCATATAAATAGCGGCATAACGGTCATGAAGCTCACGTTCCTTAAATGAAGTGACTTCTTCCGTAAATGATTTAGTCATATTGGACATGGTTTGGGGCGTGTAGTGATGCCCATACATTTTCTCAATCAAGTCTGCGATTTCTGACATGGTGATACCTTTTCGGAAGAGGTGAATGACGGTCTCCTCTAAGGTATCATTCGTCCGTCTATAAGCAGGAACAGTCTGTTGCTTGAACTCGCCGTTGCGGTCGCGCGGAATCTGGAGATGAAGTTCCCCGTACTCGGTCTTGACCGTACGGTCATAGGAGCCGTTACGAGAATTACCCGTGTTAAAACCAATGCGATCGTACTTTTCGTAATCGAGGAAAGCCGTTAACTCCGTTTTGAGAAGCGTATTGACAGCTTTTTCCAAATGGACACGGAATAATTCATTCAAATCGCCTTTGTTCGCTAGAGTCTTTAGAATTTCTGTAGTAAAATCGTTCATATGGAAGTCCTCTTTTCTGTGAATGTGTTGTGGTAACTCTATTCTACA
>NZ_JARBEA010000136.1 GCF_028863945.1 Jeotgalibaca caeni
TTTGAACCCTCGCGCCGCGTTAACGACCTACACCCTTAGCAGGGGCGCCTCTTCAGCCACTTGAGTACTTCCCCAAACAACCATATGTAGTAGATAAATGGACCTTGCAGGACTCGAACCTGCGACCGGACGGTTATGAGCCGTCTGCTCTAACCAACTGAGCTAAAGGTCCAGGCTTTTTATAAGCTTACCTTATCTAAACGATCCATTTTACTCCATAATAGCGGCGAAGGGGATCGAACCCCCGACCTCCCGGGTATGAACCGGACGCTCTAGCCAGCTGAGCTACACCGCCAAACTAATTAATCAACAAAAAAGTTGAATCGGGAAGACAGGATTCGAACCTGCGACCCCTTGGTCCCAAACCAAGTGCTCTACCAAGCTGAGCTACTTCCCGAAAAAAATGCACCCAGCAGGAGTCGAACCTGCAACCGCCTGATTCGTAGTCAGGTACTCTATCCAATTGAGCTATGGGTGCATAAAAAAATAATGCCGAGGATCGGGGTCGAACCGATACGGTGATCACTCACCGCAGGATTTTAAGTCCTGTGCGTCTGCCTGTTCCGCCACCCCGGCATGTTACTACTATATTAATAAGATAAAAAGTTGCATCCATAAGTATCAAGTACTTATGAAGCGGAAGACGGGGTTCGAACCCGCGACCCCCACCTTGGCAAGGTGATGTTCTACCACTGAACTACTTCCGCATATGCCGGCTAAAGGATTTGAACCCTCGACCCTCTGATTACAAATCAGATGCTCTACCAACTGAGCTAAGCCGGCATAAGTGCGGGTGAAGGGACTTGAACCCCCACGCCTTGCGGCGCTAGATCCTAAATCTAGTGCGTCTGCCAATTCCGCCACACCCGCGTTTCCTTATTCAATTAAAGGAATGAGTCATGCAGGGCTCGAACCTGCGACCCTCTGATTAAAAGTCAGATGCTCTACCAACTGAGCTAATGACTCAAACAAAAAAGATGGTATTATTTATAATGAGCTTGCGCTCAATGGAGGTTGACGGGATCGAACCGCCGACATCCTGCTTGTAAGGCAGACGCTCTCCCAGCTGAGCTAAACCTCC
>NZ_JARBEA010000137.1 GCF_028863945.1 Jeotgalibaca caeni
GAGAGTGGGACAAACACTCATGTTCGCTTCCGCGAACACCCTGATGGATGAAAATAGTAACGGCCTCCGGCCCTTTTCCATTATACTGATGGTGAAGGGGCGGAGGCTGTGCCTTTATTGGGAGAAGAAAGCCGGGGGACAAACTAGCCCGTTCTATCTGCGAGGATCCTGAATTATCGCCATGAGCATGAGTATAAAAATACGACTGTACGGATAGAATGCCCCTTCCACAATTTATGAAGAGGGAGTGATATCGATGGATATCATTTACGAAAGCTGTGCCGGACTGGATGTTCACCAAGAAAATGTGGTCGCTTGTGTCCTGACTGGCCCGCTCACTTCCACGCGCCCGAAGAAGGAAATGCGCAAGTTCAGCACGACGACCAAAGGCCTCCTCGAAATGAGGGAGTGGCTCCTTTCCTTTCGCTGCCAAGCGGTCGCAATGGAGAGCACGGGTATCTACTGGAAGCCGATCTGGCACATCCTGCAGGATGACTTCAACCTAATTTTGGCTAATCCCCGCAAAATAAAAAATATTCCCGGCCATAAAACGGACCGGAAGGATGCCGAGTGGATCGCCAAGCTTACCCGGATTGACCTCATCCCAAGAAGCTCCGTGCCGGAAGAAAATTTTCAGGACCTACGGGACCTTACGCGCACACGGAAGCGTTACGTGGAAAGCGTAACCAGCAGCAAGAACCGGATCCATAAAATCCTTCAGACCGCGGGCATCAAAATCACCTCCTACGTGGAGGACATTTTTGGCGCCTCTGGCCGCCATCTGCTCCAGATGCTTCTAAACGGGGAGGAGGCAACGGCCGAGACGGTCGAACCGCTTGTTTACACCTCCCTCAAGAAGAAAGTGCCGGATATCGTCCAGGCCATGCACGGATTCTTCCGCCCGCACCACCGCTTCCTGCTGGAG
>NZ_JARBEA010000138.1 GCF_028863945.1 Jeotgalibaca caeni
GTTTAATGTGCTTATAGGAACACCCCACTTTTACAGTCACAATCAATAACCTTGCTACTTTCTTTCGAAATTGATAAGAGTCTAAAGGATTGACAACGCTTGATAGTGAGCATAAACTTAATGTACGCTAGTTAGTTTACAAGTGCAAACTAAAAAAGTATGATGTGTCGTCTCTGAAATTCTCCCTGATTCAAGTCATAACCAGAGTACATATCGGTTATTTTTTGATTCCATATTTTTTCCTTTATGTGCTGAGGATTAAGGGGTACCAATTGTAATTGCGCGTTATATGGTCTTTGTTTAGAATCGCTCTCCAAAAAGCCAATTTTTTTGCATAGAATTTTAGATTTAGATGTGGTACCATTAATTAGAATTATTATAAATAAGAAGTAGGTATCATTGTTTCAGTACAAAGACTAGGAGGAATGGAAGATGGAAATAGACTACAAGGATCATGGGAAGAAGCCGTATATCATTAATATTGAAGACGCCACCACAGGAAATGATAATTACCGGACGACCATTTGGACAGGCAGTAAACTGCAAGTCACCGTAATGTCCATTCAACCGGGCGATGACATCGGTTTGGAAGTGCACGAAGGCATTGACCAATTTATCCGTATTGAAGAAGGAGAAGGCGTGTGTAAAATGGGGCCTTCTAAAGATAACTTACATGTTCAACAAAAAGTGATGGATGATGACGCCGTATTTGTTCCGGCGGACATGTGGCACAACATCGAAAACAGCGGTGATAAGCCGCTCAGACTGTATACCATTTATGCTGGTCCAGATCACCTTGAAGGAACGGTTCACCCTACTCATGAAGACGCCAAAAACGATCCAAACGAACACTGAGGTACACTAGGATGAAACAAAAGCCCTGCACCCGTATGGATGGT
>NZ_JARBEA010000139.1 GCF_028863945.1 Jeotgalibaca caeni
GTGATTTTGCCTCTAGATTTGGAATTTAAATTACAGAAAAATGATGTCGCTTTTGCCGTGAACGACTTGGTGGAAAGCATTCCGGAGGAAGCTTTTGTGCCCTTTATCCGAGCCACCGGCTGCCCTGCCTACCATCCGCGCATGATGCTAAAGATCATCCTGTGTGCCTACACGCAGTCCGTCTTTTCTGGCAGGAGAATCGAAGCACTCCTGCAGGACAGCATCCGGATGATGTGGCTGGCCCAAGGCCACGAGCCAACGTACCGGACCATCAATCGTTTTCGGGTGAACCCGTTCGTGCAGGAGCTGCTCCGGCAATGTTTCGTCCAGTTCCGTTGCCGCCTTGTGGCGGAAGAGTTGATTGACGAGGAGGCGCTCTTCATCGACGGCACAAAAATCGAGGCCAACGCCAACAAGTTCACTTTCGTTTGGCGAAAGTCAATCGAAAAGTACAGCACCAGCCTGGTCGAAAAGTCAAACCGGCTCTACGATGAGCTGTTGGAGCGCCAGATCATCCCGGAAATCGAGCGGGATAGCACGGAAGAACTGACCGTCGAAGAGCTTCTCCACGTGGTAGAGACATTGGATGAGACAATCAATGGCTATACCGAGGAGATGGCAGCAGAAGAATCGGGCAGTGAGCGCAAAAAGCTCCGTGCGGAGCGGAAGATCCCAAAGAAATACCGCAAGGCGTTCCAGGAAATGGCAGAACGGAAGCAGAAGTACCAACAAGACATGGCCATCTTCGGCGACCGGAACAGTTATTCCAAGACAGACACCGATGCGACCTTCATGCGCATGAAGGACGACCACATGGGCAACGGCCAGCTGAAGGCCGGCTACAA
>NZ_JARBEA010000014.1 GCF_028863945.1 Jeotgalibaca caeni
TATTGAACCGCCGTATACGGATCCGTACGTACGGTGGTGTGAGAGGTCGGAGCCGTGAGGCTCCTCCTACTCGATTTATCTAAGTTCGATGAAGTGAAGGTGAAAACCAACTCCCACTTTAACGAACTAGAGCAAGTTCGTTAAAGTGAGCATCCAAAGAGCTCGCCACTTGTTCGAACTCAATCCAGTTCCTCCATCAATGCGGCGGCCTGCTCACGAATAAGGGCATTTTCATCAACTAAGAATAGCTGAATGAGTGTTCGTACGTCTGGAGGTAAGCACAAGCGGAAGAATAAGACTTGCGTCTCTAAGGCTTCTACGGCTGCCTGCCTTACCGATTCTTCTGGGTGTCGAGCGAAGCGATTCAGCCATTCCAAGTACCATACTTTATTTTCGGTTGCTTCCAGATGTAAAAATAGTTCCGCTATCCGCTCCGCATCTTCCGCCAATAAAAAACTATGTTCGGCTTCCCAACGAGTCATTTTCCCTTCTAGTGGCACTTCTACCAGCCCAGCTTCCAACTGCTCTAACAAACGAGTGAAATTGGGCGCCACGGTTTGCCAGTTATCTGTTTCAATATCCAAATGCCGGATAGCGGGTTCGCCTTTTTCATCCAGTGCAGAATAGTCAAAGGCAAAGAGTTGGTTCCCATTCACGCTAAAAATAATGAAGTAATCCGGTAAATCGGGTACTTGATGCTGGAAAAGGCTATAGGGCGTATGATGGTGGAGACCTAAAACATAGTGCAATAAAGCAAAATCCAATCCGTCTGAAGTAGGTTCTTCCGTCGCAATCCGCATATTTTGAAGATATCCGCCATTTTGATGCTGGATGAGATCTAGATAACTTTTAGGCAAGTCTGCCGTTGTGAAACGCGCCGTGATGGGTTGTGGCGCATCATCAATCGGGAAATTTTTTTCTATAGTTCGTTCGATCAAATACATAAGATGCCTCCTGAAAAAAAATTAATCAAAAAATTTCGACATTTTTATCAATACCATCTATAATAGATAGAGTGCTTCATTTGAAAGCCTTTACTAAAATATTGTGAAACATTATTGAATTCTTAAGCAAAATGAAGCTGAAATTTAACCGAAAAAGATATATAATTGTAATAATATTAACACGCGTTTGACATCGAATTTTTCATGATGAAGAGTACAATAGGTACGCAGTTAAGAAAGAAAGGGGGGACAAAGGTGCCAGAGCAAATTATTTACATTTATTACGACACAGTAGGAAACAACGTGTTGAGCAAGGGTATCGTCAATCAAAACAAAAAGACGCTTTGGAAACGCATCCCCAATAATTTATTATTAATTAAAGAACAAGCCTCAGTCGGAGTCTATGACAACTACACGGGTTTCCGCGTGGTAAAAGGGCAAGAAGAAGTGAAGCAATTTTTGGATAGCGGCATTGGCCAACCCTCACAGCTAGGTGCTTGGATTGATTTTTCAAGTGTGGATATGCTCCATCAGCTGACCCCCGTCGAGATTTCGGAAATTTTATATCTCGCCCATGCACACAATTATTTGCATTCTCCCTTCTATTATAAGTTACAGAACAATTATATCTATCTATCTTTGCCAAATAATTTCACTAAAATTTATTATCGATACTTAGAAGAGTTTTTAGATCAGTTTGCTGAATCCATTACCCAACGGATGCAGAACAAGGTGAACGAGAAGAAACGGTTCTTCCAAAAAGATCGCGTCATTGCGCCGTTTGATGTTGACAATCAATCAGATTTGGTTCCGATTTTCAGAGAAGGAGTCTGCTTGTCTTTCCGACAAATGAAAATCGAAAACGATGTTTACCGCGTTCCAATTTTTGTATGTGAAGATCAATTGTCTTTGCTAGAGAATCCTTTTGGAGAAGAGAAACAAATGGGTACGTTGAGCTACGATGCAACGCAAGAACGTTGGCATTTGGAATATCAATTCGAATAGAGTCACAACCAAAAATGGTTTCTGACTCTTTTTTTATATTGTGAACATCGGTTGTTGTGGTACAATAGCGGATGAAAAAAGAGCTGAATATATGTAGTTCGAACCTAAGGAGAAAATATATGAAAGTATTTTTAATATATGGTGGAAAAAGTGCAGAACATGATATATCTATTTTAACTGCTCACTCCATTGTAAAAGAGATTTATTATAACTATTATGATGTCGTTCCCGTTTATATAACACAAGCAGGCGTATGGCTTCAGGGTCAAACACTGACAGAACCAATCGCAGAGTCCGAATATTTGCGCCTGGAAGCCGGTTCTGAAATGAAGATGGCTCAAGAGGCTGGACAAACGTCTACTGGGATAGTGATTACACCTGCGGACATCAAAGCTGAAGATGCAGTGGTGTTCCCTGTACTTCATGGACCAAACGGAGAAGACGGCACGGTTCAAGGTCTATTCGAAGTGCTGGACATGCCGTATGTTGGTTGTGGTGTTCTAGCCAGTGCAACTGGGATGGACAAGATTACCAGTAAACATCTATTCCAGCAAGCAGGTTTGCCGCAAGTTCCTTACGTCCCGGTGTTCCACTTTGACTGGGAAAACAACCAAGAAGTGATTTTCATGCGTTGCGAAGGTTCTTTGATTTATCCGATGTACGTGAAACCAGCGAATATGGGTTCCAGCGTAGGCATCTCAAAAGCTACCAATCGGGAAGAATTAATCGAAGCCATCAATCAAGCCTTCCGTTATGATCACCGCATTGTAGTTGAACAAGGCGTGGAAGCACGTGAGATTGAAGTGGCGATTCTTGGAAACACAGATATTCATACCTCTGTGCCAGGAGAAATCATCAAGACGCAAGACTTCTATGACTACGAAGAAAAATACTTGAAAAATGACGTAGAGTTACAAATCCCGGCTGACCTTCCAGATGCTTTAGTGGAGAAACTGCAACAATATGCTGCCGGTGCGTTTCGTGCATTGGCAGGAAGTGGTTTAAGTCGTTGTGATTTCTTCGTTACGAGCAGCAACGAGATCTACATCAATGAAGTAAACACCATGCCTGGTTTCACCAAGTTCTCCATGTACCCATTATTGTGGGAATACACGGGTCTGAAATACAGTGATTTGGTAGAAGAATTAATTCAACTCGCGCTGAAACGCCATCGAGGTAAAATCACCTATACAGAAGTAAAATAAAAGAGGCGGGAGCAATCCCAGCCTCTTTCCATTCGTTGAAAGGAATGAAGGACATGAAGCCCATTCGCATCATAGATATTGTGAAAGCAGTAAGAGCGATTGATTACAGCTCGCCTAATCGATTTGCAGAAGTAGAATCAGTCGTGTTTGATTCGCGGGAAGCGACACCGAATAGTTTGTTTGTACCCTTAAAAGGAGAAACAGACGGACACGATTACATCCAATCGGCAATTGCTAAAGGTGCCATTGCCACATTATGGAGCCGCCCAGAATCGGAAGCTCCTGAAGGAATTGCTGTTATATTAGTGGATGATACGCTGGAAGCTCTGCAAGATTTAGCGAAAGCATACTTAGAAGACATCCAACCAAAAGTTGTAGCGATCACCGGAAGTAACGGAAAAACAACAACAAAAGACATGACAGCGGCTGTTCTGAGCGCCCGTTACCGCGTCCACAAAACAGCTGGCAATTATAACAATGAGATTGGTTTACCGATTACCATTTTGAATATGCCCGAAGATACTGAAATTTTAGTTTTGGAAATGGGGATGTCTGGTGCTGGTGAAATTTCACTACTAAGCCGTCTGGCACAACCAGATGTTGCCGCGATTACAATTATTGGCGAGAGCCACTTGGAGTATCTTGGAAGCAGACGAAACATTGCGAAAGCAAAACTGGAAATACTGGAAGGGTTGAAGGCAGATGGCTTGTTCATCTACCCGATCAACGAACCGTTGATTCGCGAAGAAATGCCGATTGATGGAGCCTATGCGAAGGAAACATTTGGTGTTGATAAGACCGCGACGATTTTCGCTTATGCTATTGAATCCAGTAAGGAGCGGACTTCCTTCAAGGTAAATGTGGACGATACAGCAACGCTCGACATCCCAGTGATTGGTACGTATAATGTTCAAAATGCCTTGATCGCCGTAGCGATTGCCCGTCACTTTAACCTTTCTATGATTGAAGTAAAAGGATATCTGGAAAACTTCAAGCTAAGTGAGAATCGCAACCAGTGGCTAGCAGGCGTGAATGGTGCTCAAGTCCTAAACGATGCCTATAATGCTAGCCCTACATCCATGACGGCAGTAGTAGAAGCGTTCGTCCAACTGGAAAAAGAAGGACGCCGCATGGTATTGCTGGGAGATATTCGGGAATTGGGAGAGAAGTCGCAAGAGTTGCACGCGAGCCTCGCATCATCCTTGAAGCCAGAGGAGCTAGACGTTGTTTATTTGTACGGGGAAGAAATGACTGCCCTATACGAAGCGTTGAAAGGTACATTTGAAGCCGAACGTCTACATCATTTTGCTGGAGACAAGGCGCCTCTCGTTGCGACCTTAAAAGAGAGTTTGCAAAAAAATGACCAAATTTTGATAAAATCAAGTTTTGGGACAGATTTGCTTTCTGTGGTAAAAGAGCTTATAAAATAAAGGAAAGGTGCCTCGTATATGAAAATACGGGCGCCTTTTTAAGTGTTTTCATTAATAAGTTGAAAGCTAAGATTTTTATTTTTATGAAAATAGTGTATACTAGTTAAATAAATTTTAGAAGAATAGAAACGACTACTCATTTTCTTTGTTCGCGCTCCATTTGTTTTTAGTATGAATAGAAAAGGAGGATTTTCTTATGCAAGAATTAATCCAATTTAAGAATGTAAACAAGTATTACGGTGAATATCATGCCTTACGTGACATTAATTTAACGTTTCATAAAGGAGAAGTGGCGGTTGTAATCGGGCCATCTGGTTCTGGGAAGAGTACGATGCTGCGCTGTATCAATGGGTTGGAATCAATCAACGAAGGCCAATTGATAGTAAACGGAACAGATCTGCATGCAAAAGACACGAATTTGACTGAAATTCGCAAGCACGTTGGAATGGTCTTCCAGCACTTTAACCTTTATCCGCATATGATGGTATTGGAGAATGTAACGTTGGCACCGATCAAGGTATTGAAAAAGGATCCTGCTGAAGCACGAAAAACAGCTGAATTCTTCTTGGACAAAGTAAATATGCTAGACAAAAAAGATGCCTATCCAGCACAACTTTCTGGCGGACAGAAGCAACGGATTGCGATTGCGCGTGGATTGGCGATGAATCCAGAAATCCTGTTGTTTGACGAGCCAACGAGTGCGCTCGATCCAGAGACCATCGATGATGTACTGGATGTTATGAAGAAACTAGCTAAAGAAGGCATGACGATGATTGTGGTCACGCATGAAATGGGCTTCGCACGTGAAGTTGGAGACCGGATTATCTTTATGGCAGAAGGTCAAGTCATTGAAGACCGAGAAGCGGTAGCCTTCTATGAAGGTGCCAAAGACCCAAGAGCTAAACAATTCTTGAGTAAGATTATTCATCAGGGATAAGGAGGAAGCGAGATGAAACGAATTAAATTATTCTTCCTTAGCTTTTTCACGCTGTTTCTCCTTGCTGCTTGTGCAGGGCCGAATCTAGCCGAATTAGACATTACCCAACGTATCGAAGAATCAGAGAGCCCAAAAATTGTGTGGGGTGTAAAGGCCGATACGAACTTATTTGGTCTCTATAATATTGAAGCAGGGGAAATTCAAGGCTTCGATATTGATATTGCCAAAGCATTGACGGAAGAAATCACCGGTGACGCAGCGAATGCTTCCTTTGTTGAGGTAACATCAAAAACACGGATTCCTTTGATTAAGAATGGGAATATCGATGCGATTATTGCTACCATGACGATTTCCGAAGAACGGATGAAGCAAGTGCTGTTTTCTGAAGTGTACTTTGCTGCGGGGCAATCGCTGCTCGTAGAAGAGGGTAGTGATCTTCAAGGAGTAGAGGATCTTACTAGTGAAGACACGGTAATCGCGGTAAAAGGATCCACCTCGGCGATCAACATCCGTGAACACAGTCCAGAAGCTACCATTATTGAATTAGAAAATTATTCTGAAGCATTTACGGCGTTGCAATCCGGTCAAGGTGATGCCATGACAACCGACAATGCTATTTTGTTGGGGATCATTGACGAAAATCCGGGATACCGTTTAGCAGGTGCACCGTTTACGGATGAACCGTACGGCATCGCGATTAATCATAGACAGGAGAACTTCCAGGCTCAAGTCAATGAGGCGTTATCGACAATCATTGAGAACGGAACCTATGCCGAAATCTTCCATAAATGGTTCCCAGAAGAAGAGCTGCCTGACTTGGGTTGGGCAGCTCCAAAAGAGTCTGCGGAATAATGACGATTGAAAGAGGTGAATGACATGGTAGATGTACTTGTCAATTATTCAGATATTCTCTTGGAAGGATTTATCAATACCATGATTGCCAGTGTGATTGCGCTCTTCTTGAGCATAGTCATTGGTACATTATTTGGTATTTTCCAAGTCTCCCAAAGTAAAGTATTACAACAAATTGCTCGTATCTACGTTCAATTGTTTTTGAATCTGCCGTTATTGGTCATTGTATTATTTTTCTATATTGTATTTCCCATGTACGTGATGAGCGTGAACGGCTTCACTGCTGGAATCATCGGGCTGACTATTTACACGTCCGCTTTCATTGCGGAAACGGTACGTGCCGGTATTCAGGGCGTGCCAACTGGGCAAATGGAAGCTGGTCTATCTACTGGCTTCACTTATTGGGAAACGATGCGCTACATCGTCTTGCCCCAAGCACTTAAAATTGTTATTCCACCATTGGGCAATCAATTCATCAACTTGGTGAAAAACTCATCGATCCTTGCTGTTGTAGCAGGACTGGACTTGATGTATTACGGAGACTTAATTGCCAGTGAAACGTTTAATACATTTGATACATATATCGTGATAGCGTTGTTCTATTTAGTGATTACTCTGCCATTAACATACTTCATGCAGTACTTAGAACGCCGTCTCGCAACGAACCGTTAGGAGGGAACGTATGGACTTTATTGGCGCATACTCGTGGATGAACATCCGCTTTTTATTAGAAGGATTATTTTTAACCTTGCAAGTAGCTTTGGTTTCAGGCGTGCTGAGTTTCTTAATTGGCGCGGTTTTAGGACTATTGCGTTATCTGCAGTTACCCGTTTTTTCTAAAATAGTTGGTGGACTTATTGATGTGATCCGCAATCTGCCGCTGCTCTTAATTATTTTCTTTACCTATTTCGCACTACCACAAATTGGCGTGCGTTTATCTATCTTTTGGTCTTCAGTAGCAGCGTTGACAATTTTTGAATCAGCCATGTTGTCAGAAATTATCCGCGGTGGATTGAACTCTATTCCGAAAGGCCAAACCGAAG
This sequence comes from Jeotgalibaca caeni, assembly GCF_028863945.1. Classification (GTDB taxonomy): domain Bacteria; phylum Bacillota; class Bacilli; order Lactobacillales; family Aerococcaceae; genus Jeotgalibaca; species Jeotgalibaca caeni. The sequence continues at coordinate 7,417 of NZ_JARBEA010000014.1, forward strand.
CAGGGCTTTCAACCGGTCTTACTTATGGTCAGACACTCTGGTATATCATCATCCCACAAGCATTGCGCGCGATGGTACCGCCCATTGTCAGCCAGCTCGTTTCCCTAATCAAAGATACATCCTTAGCAACCATCATAACCTTGCCGGAACTGACCCATCACACACGAATTGTCTACGGACAAGATACGAATTATGTGATCCCGATGTTCTTACTGATGGCTTTCTTCTATTGGGTGGTCTGTTATTCACTTTCCCGATTCTCCCAACGCTTGGAACAAACACTATAGGAAAATGGCTATCAAAATGTAAAAAGTGCAATATAATTTATCTTTTTTCAAAATAAAAGGCTATAAAGTTTGTAAATAATTGAAAAGCATGGTATGATTACAGATGTTAAAAATTAGAGGAATAACAGAGGGTTTTTCTTTATAAAGAAAGAAACCAATAAACTTACGATTCGCCCGAACAGTGAATCATTTGTAGATAATAAATTGACATTCACCAATTAGAGGATTAGAAAGATTATGCTTATTTTGAGTAAATAATCTTTTTACGATTTTACAGAGGTTAAGAAATGAACTCTCTAATGTTTCTCAAAAATTAGGAGGAAACATGAAATTTACTGAATTGGGACTAGCTCCTGAACTACTAAAATCCGTTGAAGCGATGGGTTTTGAAGAAGCAACACCGATCCAAGAACAAACAATTCCATTGGCACTAGAGGGCAGAGACGTAATCGGCCAAGCACAAACAGGTACTGGTAAAACAGCTGCATTTGGTTTGCCAATGCTCCAAAAAATCGACACGAACAAACGTTCGATTCAAGGGCTTGTTATTGCACCTACGCGTGAATTAGCAATCCAAACTCAAGAAGAACTATACCGTCTCGGACGCGACAAACGTGTAACTGCACAAGTTGTATACGGTGGAGCAGACATCAGCCGTCAAATCCGTGCACTTAAAAACAATCCACATATCGTAGTTGGTACACCAGGACGTATGTTGGACTTAATCCGTCGTAAAGCATTGAACTTGAACAATGTAGAAACATTGGTCTTGGACGAAGCAGATGAAATGCTAAACATGGGCTTCTTGGAAGACATCGAAGCAATCATCAGCGAAACGAAAAAAGAAGGCCGTCAAACGCTTCTATTCTCTGCTACGATGCCTCCAGCAATTAAACGCATTGGCGTTCAATTCATGGAAAACCCTGAACACGTACAAATTAAATCATCGCAAATGACTGCGAACTTGATTGACCAGTACTTTGTAAAATGTAAAGACTTCGAAAAATTCGATAACATGACTCGTTTGTTCGATGTTCAAAACCCAGAATTGACTATTATCTTCGGACGTACCAAACGTCGCGTTGATGAGTTGGCAAAAGGTTTGGAACTACGTGGATACCGTGCAGAAGGTATTCATGGCGACTTGACGCAGAAAAAACGTATGAGCGTATTGAATGACTTCAAGACTGGTGGCTTGGATATTCTTGTAGCGACTGACGTTGCTGCTCGTGGATTGGATATTAGTGGTGTTACACACGTGTACAACTACGATATTCCACAAGACCCAGAAAGCTATGTTCACCGTATCGGCCGTACCGGTCGTGCAGGGAACGAAGGAATGTCCGTTACATTTGTAACTCCAAACGAAATGGACTACTTGCGTACAATTGAAAAATTGACTCGCACTCCAATGACTCCACTACGTCCGCCTTCTGATGAAGAAGCAATGCTTGGACAAATGAAGAACGCAGTGGATTCAATCGAAAGCATGGTTTCTGATATCCAAGTGGATAAATTTGAACGTGCGACCCAACACTTGTTGGACAAATACACACCTGAAGAATTGGCTGCTGCATTCGTGAAGAGCCAATCCAAAGATGCGACCGATATTCCGGTTAACATCACTCCTGAGCGCCCACTACCAAACCGTAACAAAGGCGGCGGTGGCGGCTACAAAGGAAAAGGCGGCGGTGGCGGCTACAAAGGCAAGAGCGGACGTTCCGGCGACCGTCGTGGCCAAAGTAGCGGCGGAGACCGTAACTTCAAACGTTCACGTAACGCTGAAGGCAGTGCTGGTGGCGGCGGAAAACGTCGTGATGACCGCAAACGCTCCGGTAGCAAAGGTGGAAAACCTGGTTTTACCATCCGTAACAACGACTAATACGTAATAGAAGGAGGCCTCGACATTGTCGAAGCCTCCTTTTTTGTTGGCGTGGGATGGTTTTGGACAAGTCAGGGGTAAAAAAGTAGTCCACTTGTCCAAAAATGTCAAAAATGGACAAGTGAGAGCTAAAATAACAGTCTACTTGTCCAAAATTAGTAAAAATGGACAAGTGAGGTTAAAAATTCCATCTCACTTGTCCAAAGTGTAGTTGTTCTCCTTTTTAAGCGGGTATTGTGCTTCCGTTTTCTCCGTTTTCCCACAGCCTTGCTAGGCAGAAGGATATCAAACAGTGAGAAATACAAGTTTCCGCTGTAAAGAGAGCGGGGATGAAAAATCCTAAATAAAAATAAACGAAATGATTTGAAAATTTTCCTTTCGTTGCGTTACCTGTTTTTTTCTGCAATAATAGGCGCAATGAAATGCAAAAGAGGGACTGAATAGAGTGAAAAAAGGAATTCAATTGATCTGCCTGCTCTTTGCAGGAACGGTTCTTTCTAGTTGCGACGAACCAAATGAGTCGACGTCGGTCGTTCAAACGATAGCGCCACTTGTCGCCGAGGAAGAGGAATTCGCCATTTGGATGGTGACCGATCCGCACTACTTGGCGCCTGAATTGTTTGACGATGGGGAAGCTTTTAGAAGAATGCAAGCTACCTCAGCGGGGAAAGACCTAGCCCGCATGCCCCAGATCATGGAGGCGTTAGTATGGGAAGCGGCCAAGGAGCAGCCGGATCTATTAATTGTCAGCGGCGACTTAACCTTTAACGGTGAGTATCAAAGTATGAAAGAAATGGCGGACTTTTTCCGTCAGATTGAAGAAAACGGTACGCAAGTCAGTGTCATTCCGGGAAATCATGACATCCATAGTGGATGGGCACGTAAATTTGAAGGCGAAGAAATGGAGCCTGTTGAACAGGTAACTCCGGATGATTTCAAGACGCTCTTTGCTGATTATGGGTATGACCTTGCTGTATGGGAAGATCCACATTCACTGAGCTATGTGATGGAACCGAAAGAAGGCTACCCGTTCTTGATGATTGACACCAATCGCTATCCGGATACGAAGAGTACCGAGGCTCCTTTAGCAGAGGGAGCGATCAAAGAAGAAACATTTGCGTGGCTCGATGAGTATTATCAAACAAAGCCAGCCATTACTGAGGCATATATGATCGGACATCACCCGCTCCTCAACCACAGTGGTTCGGAGGGGGGACGCTTTTCTTTGGAGAACAGCGAGGAAGCCTTGGCGTTCTTTACTGGAAAAGGAGTACGAACTGGATTCGCTGGACATATCCATGCGCAAAATATCTCAGCAGAAGATTCCTTCCATGAAATAGTGACGGGAGCATTGTCCATTTACCCGAACAGTATCGGCACGATGCGCTTAAACGAAGAAGGGTTGAGCTACGAACGAAAGAAACTCGATGTTTCAGGATGGGCCAAAGAAACGAATCAGCCGGATCCTGCTTTGCTGGATTATTTACAAACGACATATGACCTCTTCAAAAATGACGGAGAAACGTTAGCACTTGGGATGATGTTTGAAGAGCAATGGTATGAAGAGGCGTATGAAACGGCAGTCACAGAATTTGTTGGGGAGTTAAATGTGCGCTACTTTGCTGGTGAGGACTTCGTAACAGATGAGAATGACGTACAAGCATTACTAGAGCACCCAGGCTACCAGATTATTCAAGAAAACAGCAAGACGTTCCTGAAGCGATATACGACGCAGCTCTTGGAAGATGAGAATCTGGATGACCGCACCATCTTCATTCCAAACAACTCTGCGCAAGAATGACACTTCTTGTTGTTTTTGGTAAAATAAAAGAAGTGAAAGAGGAGGGGAAGGACGAGATGATTATCGGAATTGGGCTGGATGTGACGGAACTAGACCGCATCACGCTGGCATATACCAGAAAAGCTGCCTTCGCCGAACGAGTTTTGACCGAGAAGGAGCAAGCGATTTTTCATCAGCTGACCGGAACTCGGCAGATGGAATTCCTCGCCGGCCGGTTTGCCGCGAAAGAAGCATTTTCCAAGGCATACGGTACAGGGATCGGCAAACTGTCCTTTCAGGACATGGAAATTTTGCCCGGGGAAAAAGGGAAGCCGGAAGTAACCCATTCGCCATTTGATGGAAATGTTTGGGTATCCATCTCCCACTCTTCAAATATTGTAGTTGCACAAGTCATTTTGGAAAAATAAGGGGATTTTGACACATGGTACGAGGCGTACACCGACCAACTGTCGCAACCATTGATTTAGGGGCGATTAAAGAGAATATTCAACAAATTCGCAGACAAATTCAACCGCATAAGAAGCTCTTGGCTGTCGTAAAGGCAGATGGGTACGGGCATGGTGCCGTTCCAGTTGCCAATGCTGCCAAGGAAGCAGGCGTGGACGGTTTTTGTGTAGCGATTCTAGATGAAGCTCTGGAGCTGCGCGAGAGTGGTTTCACGGAAGACTTCTTATTGGTAATGGGTCTGACGGAAGTGCGGGATGTTGCATTGATGGCGGATCAAAACATCAGTGTTACCGTATCGTCACTAGATTGGCTGGAGGATGCCTTACCGCTACTCGCATTAAGGAAGACCAATCGGCCGTTACGCATTCACCTAGCTGTTGATACAGGGATGGGGCGCATCGGTTTACGTACAAAGGAAGAGATTCAGCGGTTTGAAGCGTTCTGCAGCGAGCAAGAGGAATTACACTTTGAAGGAATTTTTACGCATTTTGCGACAGCCGATGGAGAAGACAATGACCAAGTCGAACGGCAATACGCGATGTTTAAGGAAATCGTTCAGGGGTTAAAAGAGCGTCCTGAAATAGTCCACCTAGCGAATTCTGCCATGACGTTGTGGCATGAAGATTTCGAAACCGATGCGGTCCGCATTGGTATTGCGATGTATGGGTACAACCCCTCTGATCAAACCTTGCAGGTTCCATACCCACTGAAGCCTGCTTTCACCTTGCGGACAGAATTGAGTTATGTGAAGCAAATGCGGGCAGGGGATACGATTAGTTACGGAGCTCGCTACCGCGCCTATGAAGGAGAATGGTTAGCCACGTTGCCGATTGGTTATGCAGACGGCTTGCGTCGTGACTTAGGGGGACAAACCTTTCTTGTTGAAGGACACCGTTGTCCCGTTCGCGGTGTGATTTGTATGGATCAATGCATGATTAGTTTACCTCATGCATTTCCGATTGGAACGAAGGTGACCATTCTAGGGGAAGACCATGGTGAAGTGAACAGTCCTTCTGCGATGGCAGTGGAAATTGGCACAATCGGCTATGAAATTTTGTGCGGAATCAGCCAGCGCGTGCCGCGTGTCTACATCGATTCAAGAAATGACGAATCATAGCCTGCTACTCAGGCTTTTTTCACAGAGGGGTGTCCGATGTTAAAGATCATGATTGTAGAAGACGACCAGACAATTGCTTCCGTTTTGGCAAGAGAATTGGAAAAGTGGAATTATGAGCCGGTAGTCACTGAGAATTTTACGCAAGTGATGGAGACCTTTCATCAGGAAATGCCCCAACTTGTATTGATGGATATTCAGTTGCCGGCGTTCAACGGGTACTATTGGTGTCAATAAATCCGTAAAGTTTCGCAAGTGCCCATTATATTTGTCTCCAGTCGCAGCGAAAACATGGATATTGTCATGGCTATTCAAATGGGCGGGGACGATTACATCCAGAAACCATTCGATTTGACGGTAGCTTTGGCAAAAATTCAAGCGCTTCTTAGACGCACGTATGATTTTAATGATACGGATAATTATTTGCTAGTAGGGGAAGTGGTCTTGAAGCCGGGAGAATCGAAGCTATTATTTCAAGACGAAGAGATTGATTTGACTCGCAATGAATTGAAAGTGTTGGAATTGCTTTTTCAACAGAAGAAGACCTTTGTTTCTCGTGAGGAGATTATGGTGCGTTTGTGGGAAGATGAGTCATTTATTGATGACAACACCTTGGCTGTTTTGATTGCTCGGTTGCGTAAGAAGTTGAATCAAATTGGTTTGGAGCACTTTATTGTTACGAAGAAAGGGCTTGGCTACTCGATTCAGGAGGACGAATCATGAAGCAGGACCGTAGAGTCATTATCCGAGCGTTTTTACGGAGTATGCGTCCAGCGTTTACGATTTATGGGGTAGCGCTGTTCAGTTTCGGTATGATTGCTTTCTTGACGCGCTTTCCATTTGATTACTTTTGGTATAGTGTGTTTGTTTTCAGTGTCATTTGTGCGATTTATAGTGGGTTTCAGGGATATGGTTATTATGGCCGGTACCGGGACATTGAACGGTTGCCACTGACACAGATTACCGAAATAGAAAATTTTCCAGAAGGGCATGATCCCAGCGATCAGCTCTACCAAGATAAATTAGTAGAGTTAGCCGAGCTGTATTATCGCGATATGCAGAAAAACCGGGAAGCTCAGCAAGAGCAGCTGGATTATTTCACCTTGTGGCTGCACCAAATTAAAACACCGATTGCGGCGATGAGCTTACTCAATCAAGGAATGCCGGATTCAAAACAGAAAAGGCAGTTCGAACAAGAGTTGATTCGAGTTGAAGACTACACGCATATGGCGCTGAGTTATTTGAAGCTGACCGAACACAGCCAAGAACTGGATGTGGAAACAGTTGAGATTGATCGGGTTCTTCGCAGAGTCATCAAGAAATATGCGGTTCTCTTTATCTATAATCAGATTCAACTGGATTACCAGCCAACAGGTCTTCAAGTGGTGAGCGATGAGAAATGGTTGGAAGTGCTGTTTGAACTGATTTTGTCGAACAGCTTGAAGTATGCACCGAAAGGGAAAATACGAATCTTCGCTCAAGGACAGACCTTGGTGATGGAAGACAGCGGGATGGGGATTCGCGCAGAAGACTTGCCTAAAATTTTCGAAAAAGGGTATAGTGGAATGAATGGGCGGCTGAAAGAGAAGTCGACCGGTCTCGGGCTTTTCCTTTCGCGTAAAATTTGTCAGCGGTTGGGGCACGATATTCATGTGGAGTCCGAATTAAATAAATATACAAAAGTATCCTTTGATTTATCACGCAAAGAGGTACCCTTATTCGACTAAAAGTGGAATCTTACAAAAGTGTAAGGTTCTACTTTTTGTTTGTAAGAGTAGATAAAGGCTCCAAATGGGATTTTGGAATAGAATATAGAAAAGGAGGAATTACTATGACATTTCTAGAAGTTAAAAACTTAAAAAAAGTATATCGTGCAAAACAAACCCTTAAAGGTACCGAGGCTTTATCTGATGTAAATTTTTCCGTAAACAAAGGTGAATTCATTTCGATCATGGGTGAATCCGGATCGGGGAAAACAACACTCTTGAATATTCTTTCCACATTGGATCGACCAACAGAAGGGGAAGTTTACTTAGACGGACAACCGCTCTCGCAAATTAAAGATAAAGAAATTTCGCGCTTCCGTCGTGACACGCTAGGTTTCGTATTCCAAGACTTTAATCTACTGGACACCTTTAGCTTGAAAGACAACATTTTCTTGCCGCTTGTATTAGCAAATACGCCGGTAACGGAAATGGATCGTCGCCTTCATCCAATTGCACTAAATTTAGGTATCCAAAACCAACTGGATAATTATCCATATGAAGTTTCTGGGGGACAAAAACAACGGGCTGCCGTAGCGCGTGCACTCATCACCCAACCGAAAATATTACTGGCTGATGAGCCGACCGGAGCATTAGATTCCAAAGCTTCACAAAACCTACTAGAGACTTTTGAAAAAATCAACGAAGAAGGACAAACCATCGTTATGGTCACACACAGTGTGCAGGCAGCGAGCCACTCGAACCGTGTACTCTTTATCCGCGATGGAATTGTGTATCATGAAATCTACCGAGGAGACTCGAGTTCAGAAGACTTCCGCGAAAAAATTGCCCAGTCTATGCTAGTCATCACTAATCGAGGTGAGCAACATGCGCTTTAATTACTTTTACAAAATGGCGATGCGAAACATCCAAGCAAATCGCCAACTCTACTTTCCCTATGCCATATCTGCCGTTCTAACCATTGCGATGTTCCTGCAGATGATGACACTGGTCGGAAACGACTTTGGCCTCGTTCGCGGCGGTACTACCGTAGATTTGTTGCTTCGATTCGGTGTGATCATCATTGGAATGTTCTCGCTGGTCTTCCTGTTGTACGCCAATAGTTTCTTGATTAAAAGACGGAAAAAAGAAATTGGCTTATATGGCATCTTAGGACTAGAAAAGAAGCACGTTTCCAAAATCCTTTTCGTTGAAACGAGTATTATTGGAATCGTAAGTATTGGTTTTGGACTTTTAATTGGAACGATTTTTGGCCGTTTATTCTTTCTCTTGTTGAATTACCTGTTGCAGTTACCGAGGGACATGGAGTATCAATTCCAGCCACTGAACTTATTGCTGACAGCGATGCTATTTGCAGGAATTTTCTTACTGGCATACTTCTATAATCTAAGCCAAGTAACGTTCGCAAACCCGATCACTCTATTAAAAGGGGAAAAAGAAGGAGAACGGGAACCGAAAAGTAATATCGTCATGTTTCTATTGGGACTTGTTTCCCTTGGAGCCGGTTATTGGATCTCGCTCACAATTGCTGATCCTGTAGCTGCACTGACCCAGTTCTTCTTGGCAGTATTGTTGGTTATTGTAGGTACCTACTTCTTGTTCACATCAGGATCCATCTTTATCCTAAAAATGATGAAGAAGAACAAAAAGCTATACTACCAACCGCGTGCCTTCATCTCCATTTCCGGTATGCTGTACCGTATGAAGCAAAACGCAACTGGATTGGCGAATATTGCCATCCTATCCTGTATGGTTATTATCGCTCTTGGTACGACCATCGCAATTTATGCTGGTGCGGAAGCATCCATTGCGGACCGCTATCCAGCTGAAAATAATGCTACTGTTTACTATCAAGAAGAAATTTCTGTACCTGCAATAGAAGAGGACATGGAGATCGCCATTGACCACCTGGTAGCAGAAAGAGGTTCCCTGGAAGTTACTGATTTCATCAGTTACCCGTATGCAAATATCTTTGGACGAGTGGAAGGGAATTCTGTTCAAGGTAATGCAGACTACTCAGACAGTATGAAAACCATTTATATGATGTCTGTTGATGACTTTAATGAGTTAGAAGAAGACGACTTGCAAGTAGGGGAAAATGAAATTTACATTCATGAGACAGCTAACTATGGTCATGACACAATCGATTTAGGCGGCATCGAATTCGCTGCGAAGGAATTTGATAGTCCTGTTTCAAGTTTCTCCCTCGAAGAATCTTATGGCCGCATGGTTTTAATTGTTTTGCCGAATCGCGAAGCAATGAACCAAGTGTTGCAAGGATATCAAGATGGCGGTTATCCGTCTGTCAGCGTCACCGGTACCATCCGTTGGAATACAACCGGTACAGAAGAGGAAAAACAAGCATATGCAGAACGCTTGCGACCTGTATATGAAACGGACGATGTGATTGTTCGTTATGAGACAAAAGTAGAAGGTAGCAAAGAATGGTATACGATGAATGGCGGCCTTCTGTTCTTAGGGATTTTCCTAGGCATGCTGTTTATCTTAGGCACCATTTTGATTACCTACTTCAAGCAAATTTCAGAAGGATATGAAGACCGTTCCCGTTTCAATATTATGCAAAAAGTGGGCTTGTCTAAAGAAATGATCCGCAGCACAAGTCGGAGCCAAGTGGTTTGGATGTTTATGCTTCCACTGCTTGTTGCAACCCTCCATACAGCCTTTGCTTATCCAATTCTGCGTAAACTACTATTTATCTTTGGGCTTAAATCTCAATTTATTCTCTTATCGAGTATTGGCGGCGTCGTTATTGCCTTTAGCCTATTGTACTGGCTCATTTACCGCCTTACCGCAAAAGTTTATTACTCAATCGTGCAGTAAAAAGGATGAAAAACCGAATAGCGTGCAAGTGGAGCAGAAAAAAAGGCTCACTTGCACGCTTTCGGCTATTTTGGTATGAGTGAGAGTTTTTTTTGACCTCACTTGCACGTTTTTCGCGATTTTGGTATAAGTGAGGTTATTTTTGAGGCTCACTTGCACGTTCTCACTTTTTTGCAGAAAAAAAGGGAGCTTGCTCCGCCATTCTTGATGTGATACACTAATCAGGCTGTTAAAAACAGCGCGTGGTTCGTCGACCATCCCACGTAAAAAAACTAGGAGGAATACAAAATGAATACAAGAAAAATGGTGACTAACACCATCGTGGCAGCCCTGTATGTGGCGATGACAGGGGTTTTTAGTTTTATGTCGTTTGGAGCGGTTCAATTCCGTGTATCGGAAATGTTGAACCATTTAGTAGGCTATCATCGTTCTTACAAGTATGGTGTGTTAGCCGGCGTTTTTATTTCCAATCTGATTTTTTCAACGCTTGGCGCGTGGGACTTGGTGTTTGGCTTTGGACAAACATTGGTGGCGTTCCTTATTTTAGAACGATTATTCAAACCAAGCGATTCCGAAATGAAAAAAATGATGAAAGTTACCGCAGTATTTGTCAGTACCATGTTCTTCGTAGCCGTTGAGCTGTACTTGGTGCTAGACTTACCGTTTTGGTTCTCTTTCGCAACAGCAGCATTTGGAGAAGCAGTGGTCTTGCTTGTTTCTGCTCCGTTGATGCAGTACTTAAACAAAATTATTAAATTTACTGAACGAATGCACTAATAGAGAAAAGGCTGGAATAAAATTCCGCCTTTTTTATTTTGTGTGGTATCCTTAATTTCAATGAAAGAGAAGAACGGAGGAATAAAAAATGGAATTACTAGCTCTTACAGTAGGCAAGATTGAAGAGAATTGTTATTTCTTAGTCGGTGAGAATCGCGACACGATTATTTTTGATCCAGGTGCGGAACCCGATGAAATAAAAGATGTAATTGAAGTAAACAACTTGAAACCTTTTGCTATCGTGCTGACCCACGCCCATTATGATCACATTGGAGCAGTTAACGAGATTCGTGCTACATACGGTGTGCCGCTCTACCAGAGCTCCATCGAAAAAGACTGGCTCGTTGATCCGATGCAGAATGGTTCTGGCAGACATCCAGAAATGGAAGATGTCATCATTGAGAAACCAGCTGATTTTTACTTAGACACAATGGGAACAAACCAAATTGGCGAGTTTACCTTTGACATGCAACACATCCCAGGACACTCTCCAGGAAGTTTAGTCTTTCTATTCAAGGAAAGCGGCTTTGGAATTGTGGGCGATGTTATCTTCCAAGGAAGCGTAGGCCGTACCGATTTCCCTTATGGCAGCCATGAGTCTTTGATGGAGGGAATCAACAACCACATTTTGCCGCTGCCGGGTGATTTTGTATTATTCCCAGGACATGGCGAACCAACGACGGTTCAACAAGAAAAAGATACCAATCCATTCTTAAACGGTAGAATGAGATAAAATAAGAGGCTGGACTTTTGTCCCAGCCTCTTATTCTTCTTATTGATCTTGCAAATTTTCAATTGAAATAACGCGAAATTCTTGTTTTTCCAGACCTTGGATAACTTGATCCAATTCAGCCTTGGTCGTGTCAGCCGGTAAGGTTAGAAGTACGCGGCGCAATACATCGTCCCGTGTAACATCCAGCGTGATCAAGCTGGCGATGGAGGTAACTTTATTAACGATTTTCGTGATTTGGAATAAGTCACCACGGCGGCTCGGTGCCACAATCGTCAATACATAACTCCCTACATCCACACTCCATGATTGTGCCAACATGTTCAACAAGCTACTGTGGGTTAAGATACCGAAGAAGGTCATGTCCTTGTTGAGGACTGCGATATAAGGAAGCTCCTTGATGGTAAAGAATACTTTGAAGAAAGAGCTGTCGATTGAAATGAATTTTGTTGCGTTTTTCAATAAGTGCGTTACGGGCAAGTTCATATCTCCGCCATTAGCTTTGTGGCGGTAAATGTGCATTTTATAGACATTTCCCCGAAAGAGTGTGCCTGTTTCATCTAAAATAGGAACACAGCGGAAGCCTGACTCTTCCAAGATGTCGATTGCCTCTTGTAAGGTGGCAGATTCCTTTACCACCGTTAAGTCTCTCTTTGGGATGGCAAGCGAACGAATAAGCATAGGTTGTTCCTCCTAATATAAAATAAATATCTTTTAAACAAATGATAACACTAAAATGAGAAAATGCAATGAAAAAACAAAAAACATGTCTAATGTGAAAATAGCGTAACCACAATAACGAGAGCACTTTTCCAGTCAAATAGATTTTCGTAAAATTAAAATCAGATGATAAAAATTCACTAAAAAAAGATAAGGATTTCTAAAGTATCTTGATTTTCTATGAATAATTCACTATCATATAAAGTACAATACACATATTGTAACAAAAAATAAATGTTGAAAAAGGAGAAATACTTAATTATGAACCCAGACCCCGAAGGCCAGAGTTTGCTCGTATACCTAATGATTGTCCTCGTATTAACTCTGTTGAATGCTTTTTTTGCTTCTGCTGAATTAGCTTTTGTATCCATTAACCGTCAGAAAATGGAGACGATGGCCGGCGAAGGTGATAAAAAAGCGAAGAGAGTGTTGAAGTTATTAGAGGAGCCAGATGACTTTTTAGCAACCATTCAAGTTGCCATCACGTTGGCTGGATTTTTCAATAGTGCTGCGGCTTCTTCAAACTTTGTGCCTTACTTGGAACCGTTACTTGGAAGTATTGCAGGGTGGGAAACCATCGCAACGCTAATCATCACGGTTATTTTATCTTATGTTACCCTTGTCTTGGGTGAGCTTTATCCGAAGCAAATCGCCTTACAAATGCCTGAACAGATTGCTCGCTTGACTTCAGGAACCATTTCAGCTGTAAAAGTAGTCATGAAACCATTTATCTGGTTGCTGTCTGCTTCCACGAATATCTTGAAAAAAATCTCGCCGATTGATTTTACCAAGCAAGAAGAGAAGGTAACACGGGATGAAATGCGACAAATCTTAGCGCAAAGTTCGGGACAAGGTGCTATCGATCCTTCTGAATTTAACATGATGGAAGGCGTGCTTTCGTTAGATACACGATTGGCGCGTGAATTGATGGTTCCACGTACGGATACACTAATGATTGATTTAGAAGATGATTTGAGTGATAACCTAGAATTGGTTCTGGAAAGTCCTTTTTCTCGTATGCCGGTATATGAAGGTGATAAAGACAACATTATCGGTGTGTTACATATGAAGAACGTTTTGAAAGCTTCAAAAGAAGTTGGTTTTGAACGCTTAGACTTTAGAAATTTAGTGAATGAGCCATTATTCGTTCCGTCTACGATTTTTATTGATGATTTACTGGTAGAATTCCGGAAGCAACATACCCACATGGCCATCTTGAAGGATGAGTATGGCGGAGTAGAAGGGATTGTAACACTGGAAGACTTGTTGGAAGAAATCGTCGGTGACATTGATGATGAGTACGATGAGATTCAACGTCTCTCTCGGAAACTGGATGACAACAATTATGTGGTCAACGGGAAGATGAATCTGCAGAAGTTCAACCAATTATTTGATACCGAGTTGGAGTCCAATGAAGTGGATACAATTGGTGGGTATATAATAGAAGAAATCGGTCATTTCCCAGATGATCATGAGCAAGTTGAAATCAAAATCGACGGGTATTTATTGACTACTACGAATGTGGAGAGCGGCAGAATCCGTTCCATCCACGTTGTGCGTCAAGAAAATTCGAAGCTAGAATCTTCTGGTAACCAATCAGAAGAATAAAGAAAGAAATCCAGCCGATGTTGCATAGGAATGTGCACCTTGGTTGGATTTTATTTATGGAGGTAAGGATCATGAAAAATGAAATGATGGAGCGGCCAGTTGTACAGAAAGAATTGGTCACATTTATGCGCGAAGGATTAAAAGCATTCGATGGCAAGCTTGGAGAAGTCGAGGCATATGCAAATGAAAGACGAATTCCCATTATCCCACACGAAACAGCAGTATTTCTTAATTTAATCGTAGGTCAACTAAAACCAAAGCAAGTTCTTGAAATCGGAACAGCAATCGGCTTCTCCGCGAGTCTTTTAGCCCAGCATGTTGGTGAAGACGGTCATGTCACAACGATTGACCGTTTCGACATCATGATTGAGCGGGCAAAGGCGAACTTCAAAAAAATGGGCTTCGAAGACCGCATCACCTTATTGGAAGGAGATGCGGCAGATATTTTGCCAACTTTACAAGGACCCTACGACCTCATCTTTATGGATAGCGCGAAGTCCAAGTACTATGAATTCTTCCCGTATTGCATGGATCTATTGAAATTGGGTGGCATGCTGATTATTGATGATGTGTTCCAAGGAGGAACGATTCTGCATGACGAGAAGGAAATTCCGAAACGGGTGCGGAAGATCCATCGCCGTCTGAATCTGTTGCTGGACTTAGTTATGGATCACCCTGCTCTTGAAACTTCCTTAGTGCCGCTAGGGGATGGGTTACTTATGATTGTTAAAAAAGAAGCGTTCGATTTCTTTTCTATCTTAGAAATTGAAGAAAATTAAGCAAAAATATAGCCAAATCGACCGATTTGCGTTACAATAGGCAAAGTAACGAATCATGTAATGTAACTGTAATGTAAAAGTAACAATTCGCAATGAAACATTTAAATGGAGGAATACGTTTGAAGAAAAAAACGATTGTCATTGCTAGCATCAGCGCATTTGCTATTATGCTAATGGGATATATTAGCGGCGGAATGTATTATCAAGATCATTTCTTGCCGAACACAACAATGGGAACGTTAGATTTGTCAGGAGACACCGTAGCAGAAGCCAATCGTAAAATCGCTAAAAATCTTCATGCAAAAAATATTGAGATTGTTGAAAATGGCAACACACTTGCGACTTTTACACCCGCTCAACTAGAAGCCAGTGTAGATGGAGAGTCTTTCTTAAAAGAAGAGAAAACCAAACAAGGTGGCTGGAAGTGGCCGATTGCCTTCTTCCAAGATTCAGAACTTGCACTTTCCAACGAAGCAGTCACTTATAATCAAGAAGCACTGCAATCACTCGTTGATTCCTTATCTTTAGAGAGTGGAGAACGAGCCGTACCGCAAAATGCCCAAGTAAAGAGCGAAGGGGATACCTTTGTAATTGAAAAGGAAGTACTGGGTACAGCAGTGGACCGCGCTAAATTGGAACAAAACCTTGTTGCTTCCATGACAGACGGTAAGAGCGAAGTGAAAATAGAAGAAGCGTACCAACAACCAACCTTAACTAGTGAGAGCCCTGAATTAAAGACAGCACTTGAGAAATTGAGTGACTTGGCGGATACCGTCATCACGTATCAAATTTCTGGCGCAGAAGAAGTCGTGCCGAAAGAAAAGATTGTTACTTGGTTGAAAGTAGACGGAGAAGGAAATCCAACGGTTGATCAAGCAGCGGCCAAAGAATACTTGGATACTTTGCATGACAAATATGCTACTTACGAAAAGACCAGAAGTTTCAAGAGCACCAATCGCGGTACAGTAGAAGTACCACCTGGTGAATATGGCTGGTCCATTGCTACCGAAGCAGAATCCGAAAAACTAGTAAATTACTTGTTGGCAGGAGAAGATGTAGACGTTCAACCGACCGTTCTCGGTTCTGGTTATCACGAAGATGGCACAGATATTGGCGGAACATATATAGAAGTCGACCTGCAAGCACAAACCATGTACTATTACAAAGACGGGAAGAAAGTGTTCGAAACTCCAATCGTATCAGGTCATCAACAAACCCCAACCCCAATCGGTGTCTTTTATGCTTGGGATAAAGTAGAAGATACAAAATTAGTCGGCTACAATCCAAGAAGAGAAGCGGACTACGCAACACCAGTTGAATATTGGGTTCCATTAAACTGGGACGGAATTGGTATCCATGATGCGAATTGGCAAGCTTCCTTTGCGTCTGATCAATGGGTGGCAAATGGTTCAAACGGCTGTATCAACACACCACCTGGAGCTATGGCAGAACTATTCTCCATGTTAGAAGTGGGTACGCCAGTTGTTTTATTTTAATAATCGAAAAAAGGGGCTGGGATGAAAATCTCAGCTCTTTCAACATAAGGAGACGCTTACAAAAAGTGTTTTACACAATTTGGTAATTAGCTGTATAATGAAATAGAATCACAAATAAGGAGAATATCCTTCAAGGAGATAGAAAATCGATGAAAAAAATTCTAGTAGTAGATGACGAAAAGCCGATTTCAGATATCATCCAATTCAATCTCACTAAGGAAGGTTTCGAAGTGGTAACGGCCTTTGACGGGGAAGAAGCACTCGCACGATTTGAAGAGACAAACCCGGACTTGATGTTATTGGATTTAATGTTACCCAAAGTAGACGGTCTAGAAGTTTGTCGACAAATCAGAAAAACAAGTGACATTCCGATTATTATGTTGACCGCGAAAGATTCCGAGATTGATAAAGTACTCGGCCTTGAGTTAGGGGCAGATGATTATATCACGAAGCCTTTCTCCAACCGAGAATTGGTGGCACGAGTAAAAGCAAACTTACGTCGTATCAGTGCTGTACCTGCAGCTGAACCAAAAGATGCAGTCAACGAGATTCAAGTAGGCGTTTTAACCATTCACGAAGATGCATATGTCGTGACGAAGCGCGGAGAAGAAATTGAACTGACTCACCGTGAATTTGAGCTGTTGCATTATCTAGCCAAACACTTAAGCCAAGTGATGACGCGCGAGCATTTGTTGCAAACCGTGTGGGGATATGATTATTTTGGTGATGTCCGTACCGTTGATGTGACGGTCCGCCGCTTACGGGAGAAGATTGAAGATACCCCAAGTCATCCAACCTGGCTCATGACACGTAGAGGAGTAGGCTACTATTTGAAAAACCCTGATCAGGAGTAATCGTTGATGAACAAAAAAATCAAATGGATCCAATCCATACATTTTAAGATACCAATGCTGTTTATTTTTCTGCTATTGGTATCTTTACAAATTATTGGGGCCTATTTTATTCGTCAATTGGAGACGAATTTAATTAATAACTTCGATAACCAAATGAGCCTAACGGTCCGTTTGCTAGAAAATACACTCAACCCTATTCTGGATGAAGAAGAGCAAGCCTCCATGGAGAGCTCCATCCAGAATGTGTTGCGTGATTATATCGGCGGCGATTTCTTAGAAATCCAAGTAATTGACGAACATGGGTATATCCTGGGGACGAACGACCAAACGAGACAATCGATTGTCGGATTGAAGTCGACAGACCGCGATGTACAGCAAACGTTGTTATTGGAAAACAGCCGCAAATATCAATATTTAGATGAGAGCCGGAACATCCGTGTCCTCAAGAATGTGTCACCGATTTTTTCCGAGGATCACGCTGGAGAAACGATCGGTGCTATTATGATGGAATCGAATATCGAAACGGTATACAACCAAATTCAAGGAATTGTAACGATTTTCTTGAACGCGTCTTTCTTTGCGATCGGAATCACCATTGTCCTAGCAGTTATTATCTCACGTGGGTTGACGAAGCCCATTTCCGAAATGCGTAGTCAGACCATGAATATTGCGCAAGGAGATTATTCAGGAAAGGTACGAATTTACGGAAACGATGAGCTGGGTGAACTCGCAGAAACCATCAATGATCTCTCCCTGAAGGTAAAGGATGCCCAAGAAACGACGGAAGCAGAACGGCAGCGGTTAGACAGTGTCTTGAAGCATATGTCTGAAGGGGTATTGGCGACCGATCGCCGTGGAAAGGTGATTATCATCAATACACGGGCGCTTGATTTACTAGGGATGAGTCAGGAAGAAGCAGTAGGCAAATCCATCATGAAGGTCTTGCGGTTAGGTTCAAAATTCAGCTTCCGCCAACTCTTAGAAACAACAGATGATTTAATTTTGAATTATGAAGATAAAGAAAGTAAGGAAACGAATATCCTACAAGGGAAATTCTCTATCATCCAACGGGAGACTGGTTTTATCAGCGGTCTAGTCTGCGTGCTCTCTGATATTACGGAACAAGAGAAAGTAGAGCAAGAACGTCGCAACTTCGTATCAAACGTGTCGCATGAGTTGCGTACTCCGCTTACGAGTATTAAGAGTTATGTGGAATCCTTGCAGGAAGGTGCATGGAAAGATGAGTCTATTGCTCCAAACTTCCTCCAGGTCATTTCCACCGAAACAAACCGGATGACTCGGATGATTGGCGATTTGCTTAATCTTTCCCGTATGGATCAAGGTAGGATGCAGTTGGAGCTGGAGTACGTTAGTATGAATGCTTTGTTCTCTCATATTTTGGACCGCTTTGACATGATGCTCCAAGCGGAAGAATACCGAGACAAAAATTATAAAATTATCCGTGATTTCACCCAACGTACGTTGTGGGTGGATATCGATCAAGATAAAATGACCCAAGTAATTGATAACATCCTAAACAATGCCTTGAAGTATTCACCCGATGGAGGGGCGATTACGTGCCGCTTGATGGAGACGCATAACAGTGTCGTCATCAGCATCACGGATGAAGGGCTAGGTATTCCTCGTAAGGACTTGCAGCACGTCTTTGAGCGGTTCTACCGCGTTGACAAGGCACGCGCACGTTCCATGGGAGGCACCGGATTAGGGCTGGCGATTTCTAAAGAAGTGCTGACCCTCCATGGTGGAAGAATTTGGGCTACGAGTGTGGAAAATAAAGGGTCGACCTTTTTCATTTCCTTGCCATATGAATCATTTGAAGAGGAGGAATGGGCATGAAGCAAAACCAAGCAAAATGGATTTCCTTTGTTTTATACGCTTTAGTATTCCTCAGCTTGTATTTATCATGGCGGATCCTGATTGTACCCTCCAGTATTGTGAGTGTGCAGCGGGTAGACCCGTCCAGCCAAGGAACGTCTGTACCAAGTACAAACGTCAAGAGTTTGGAAGATCTGTTTGCACCTTATCAGCTGGCCGTTCATTCCAATATGAATACCTATGTTACCCAAGAGCCAACTGTTATGAGTGATGTGAACAAATTTATGATGGAATGGAAGATGCAGGAGCTGCAGTTTGAGAGGCTCTACCCAGAATCGGCGTACCGTGAATTGTTATTAGAAACGGGCAGGGTGGAAGTTAAATTTCCAGCAGCCATTCATTTCGCTCTATTGACCCAATACTTTGACTTTATGCCAGAAGAATTAATGGATCGTCAGATTAATCGAATCCTGATTTCAACGGATTTATCGCAGCCCATCTATTTGGTCAACGACGCCGATCGCAATGTCTATATTGCGAGCCGTCCTGAACAGAGTATGCAGCCGCTCATTTCTCTTTATACAGAAAATCAAGAAGCTTTTCGTGTGGCAGATGCCTATGCTTTCCAAGAAGGAATTTCCTTTTTACCACGCGATCCGGTTGAACTCTCTAGCTACTCTTATTTAATTGAGAAGCAGCCGAACAGTTTCTTCATCAATCAGTTGTTCGAAGATACAACGGAATTGCGGGATGGCAGTAATGAATTTGTTACAGCTTATAGTGACAACATTTCTGAACTGCGAATCAATAAAGATACGGGATTACTGTATTACTATCGAAACAACTTAGATCCAACCAATATTCCAACTTATCAACAAGTTAAAGATAGTTTTCATTCCTTGAAATTTATTGATACGTGGACGCAGAATTCTTATTTTGTCGGATACAACAGTGACATCAGTGAAATTACGTATCGCCGCTTCCTCAAGGGCTTGCCTGTTTTCAACGTTCAAGAACGCGGTATCGTTCGAATGGAGATGGGAAACAGCTATCCGATTCGGATTCAATACCCTACCGAAGTCATCCAGACTCCGCTGGAAGATCGTGAGGCCGTCATCGAATTGCCAAGGACACAGGAAGTAATCAATATGTTGACCGAGAATGGCTTTGCTTTCTCCGAGATAGAAATGCTTCAGTTGGGCTACGAGTGGAGAAGCAGTGAAGAGAGTACCAGAATTACCGAAATGACTCCACGCTGGTTTGTTAAAATCGATGGCACGTGGAAGACCGTAGAATCATGGCTGACGGTGATGGAGGAGAGTCAATATGGATTATAAACGAATTCAGATCATCTTGATTATCACTTTCTCCATTCTTAATTTGTATCTCATCACTGTTTTGCTGGAAAAGGACAAAGAGTTGAACGCAGGTGATCCAAGTACAACGGTTCGGTTAGAGGAAGGAATGCGTAATGACAACATTGAGGCGCCAGAACTTAGCGATGAACAAATCCGCATCCCCATCCTTAAAGCAGACAAAACGGACTATCTAGCTGAACATGCAGGTACGTTGAGCAATCAAACGACTCGCATGGAAAACAATAAGCTATGGAGTGTACTGACGAATCCGATTGAATTAGATATGAGTCCGTCCGTACCTTTGGAAGAACGATTAGCGCCGATTGAGACATTTATGAAAGATGGGAATGTTTTAAAAGCACAAGATTATTCGTTCCTAACCTATCAAGAAGCCAACCAGCGGATTATCTATGTTCAACATGCGGAGGAGTATCCCATTGCGGATGGAACGGCTTCTCTAACCTTCCACCTTAATCCGGATGGGGAAGTGGTTTCCTATGAACAGACGTATATCGGTCTACCCGAAGCGCAAGGAAAGAATCGAATGGTTATCTCGGAACAAGCTGCAATTGAAGCACTGTATTTGAATAATCAGATTCCTAACAACTCTTCTCTGCGCAGAATCAACTTAACGTATTACCAAACACTCAGCTTACAAGACATGAATATTTACAGTCCGATGTGGTACGTAGAAATTGCCCGCGACGATGTACCCATTCAAGTGAAGTACGTGGATGCATTAACAGGAAACTTGATCTCCGTTCCTTCCATCATGAATCCAAATTCTAGCAGCAAACCCGAAGAAGACAGCGTAGAAAGCAGTATCGAAGATGCTGTCCTTCAAACCAATGAAGCATTGGATGCTAATTTGAATGTGGATTCTCACAGTGATCGGATTTTGATTGCAGAATAAAAGAATTGTACGTGCAAAATTGTGATGGTTGCCTTTTGTGTCCAAGACATGTATGATTAATAAGTAAAAATTGAATAACCTTGTTAGGTGAGGCGTCTGTATGAGAGACACGCTACTGCCCAGAAATGTCGAAAGACACCAATGGGTTACCAGGAACTTTCGAATTAAGGGAGTTCTTAATGTAGCTGGGTTTAAGTCCCTATGCTCTACAGTGCTAAAACTCAATGAAGAGGACATTAACACAAAATAATTTAAATGGTATTTTATGTTTTACGGTAAAGCCCTGCTTCTTTGAGCGGGGCTTTTTTCATTTTTTACGAAACTATTATTGACCTGGGGGTGGTTGGGTGAATCCGGATCCGAGTTTGACGCAATTAATGATGAATGAAGGGCAGGACGATTACCTGCTGCTTCAAAAGGGAGAGATAGGGAATGGCAAACAAAACAAGACATCTTGTTGTAGAAAAAAAAACAAAGAACAGTGAGTTAGTAAGATTAGGTGGCTTGGCAAATGACACTGTATTAAAAGAATTACAAACAGATTTACGAGGAATTAGCCAAGGCGAAGCAGAAATACGCTTAGATACTTATGGTTTAAACGAAGTAGCAATTCAGAAGCCAATACCATGGTCGAAGTTATTATTGCAAGGCTTCAAAGACCCCTTTATCTATGTATTAGCCCTCTTGATGGTTGTATCAGCAGCCACTAAAGATTATGATGCGAGTATAATTATGGGACTCATGATTTTCTTTAGTGCAATGTTACACTTTTTCCAAGAATATCGGTCACAGCAAGCGAGCTTGGCTCTAAAAGGGTTGATTGAAACAACTTGTTCTGTCACACGAGAGAATGTCACTAAGGAAATTCCTATTCATGAAGTAGTTCCTGGTGATATTATAAATTTATCAACCGGTGATATGATTCCAGCTGATGGACGTCTTTTATGGGCGAAAGATTTATTCGTTAATCAATCTTCACTAACGGGTGAGTCTTTACCGGTTGAGAAGTACGTTTTCGCTCAACTAAACAATCATGATCCAAGCATGGTGACTGCTTTAGATTTTGAAAATTTAGTATTTATGGGGACAGATGTATTGAGTGGGCAAGGGAAGTTACTCGTTCTAAAAACCGGTGAATCTACCTTTTTCGGTGATATTGCCTCAGAATCAACACGATCGAGAGGAGAAACAAGCTTTGACCGTGGTGTGAAAAATGTTAGTAAGTTGTTACTGCGCTTTATGGCGGTAATGGTTCCTATTGTTTTCCTAATTAATGGGATTTCAAAAGAGGACTGGGCAGGAGCATTTTTCTTCTCCATTGCGATTGCTGTTGGTTTAACACCTGAAATGCTACCGATGATTGTAACCAGTAATCTAGCAAAAGGAGCAATCACAATGTCTCGTAAAAAAGTGATTGTGAAGGAACTGAATGCTATTCAAAACTTAGGTGCCATGGATATTTTATGTACGGATAAAACGGGAACCATTACAGAAGATAAAGTTGTTCTTGTTCAGCATTTAGATGCTCTCGGAAACGAAAGCAATGATGTATTGAAGCTCACTTATATGAACTCCAATTACCAAACTGGTTGGAAAAATGTGATGGATCATGCGATTTTAGATTATGTTGAAGAAAATCGTGATCACATTAATTTTGCACCAGCAGAAAAAATCGATGAAATTCCTTTTGACTTTTCCCGCCGTCGCCTGACTGTAGCTGTTAAGACAGCTGACAAACAGTTAATGATTACGAAAGGTGCAGCTGAAGAGATGATGGGTATCTGCAGTCACGTGGAAATTCATGGTGTTGTGATTCCTTTAACGGAGGAACTACGTCAGAATATAGAAGCGATTAGCACAAAAATGAATATGAAAGGCATGCGAGTCTTAATTGTTGCATATAAAGAAAATGTTCATGACTCAGCTATTTATTCAGTGAAAGATGAGCAAGATATGATTATCTCAGGGTTTATGGGCTTCTTAGACCCGCCGAAACAATCCTCTATTACAGCTATTCAATCGCTGCATGAACATGGGGTAAATGTAAAAGTTCTGACCGGTGACAATGAAATCGTAGCGCAAAAGATTTGTAAAGATGTTGGTATCATGGTTAACCGCGCTATTTTAGGAACAGAGCTAGATCAAATGAACGATGAAGAATTAACAAATGTAGTTGAAGAAGTTAATCTTTTCGCAAAACTAAATCCAGCTCAAAAATCCAGAATTTTAAAATCGTTACAGGCGAAAGGTCATACTGTTGGTTTTATGGGAGATGGTATTAATGATGCACCTGCTCTTCGTACAGCAGATGTAGGAATCTCTGTTGATAATGCGGCAGATATTACCAAGGAAGCTAGCTCCATTATTCTGCTAGAGAAGAGTTTGACAGTCTTAGAAGATGGTGTACTCGAAGGACGTAATGTGTTTGGAAATATGATGAAGTACATCAAGATGACTGTCAGCTCTAACTTCGGGAATGTTCTTAGTGTCTTAATTGCGAGTGCTTTTTTACCGTTTCTACCGATGTTGTCTATCCAGTTGCTTGTTCAAAACTTGATTTATGATATTGCACAACTAACAATTCCATGGGATCGTATGGATGAAGAAGATTTGATGAAACCTACCAAATGGGGAACGTCAGACTTGCTGAAATTTACGCTAGTAGTTGGACCGATTAGTTCAATTTTTGATATCTTAACATTTCTATTAATGTGGTTTGTTTTCCAAGCTAATACAGTACAAGATGCAGCATTGTTCCACAGTGGTTGGTTCGTTATTGGCTTAATTACTCAAACACTCATTGTTCATGTTATTAGAACGAAGAAAGTACCCTTTATCCAAAGTAGAGCAAGTTTTGCGGTTACGTTATCGACTTTTGTGGTTGTTATAGCAGCAATATTAGTTCCTGGAAGCCATTTTGGTACGTATATTGACTTAGTAGCTCTACCATCGAGATATTGGATATGGGCATCTATTATTATTGTAGGTTATATTATAACGACGCAAATCGTTAAAATGATTTATGTAAACATCAATAAAAAATGGCTATAAAGTATGAACAAGTTGATGGGGCGGACGCGCTAACTTAAACTTGAAGATATAAAACTATTTTATCCTATAAAAGAAATGAACGATAATAAAGGAAGTGGAGGTGCTTGAATGAAAAAGATTGGACTGTGGATTGGGTTGATTTTCACCTTTTTCTCCTCAGTAGAAGTTGTGGAGGCTTCAGATCGTTATTATGAAATTATTGATTATGATGTAGTAGTAGAAATTGAAGCAGATGGGAGCGCGTTGTTTACTGAAAAAATCACCTATGACTTCGATGGTGCCTTTAATGGGGTGAACTACCGTTTAGATGTTCGAGGTATTGAAGCGCCCACCGATCTGTCCGTTTTTCTACAAGGGGAAGACGAAGAAACACCGACGGAAATGGATGCCGAGAATTCGCAAGAACCTGGTACCTATCAAGCGCAGATGGAAGGTGATTACGTAGCCTTCACCGTTTACCAACCAATTGAAGATGCGGAACAGACCGTTATCTACAGCTACCGTTTGCCGGAGATCATTACAAACTATAATGATACAGCTGAATTAAACCGAAAAATTATTGGTGTGGGATGGACCGATCCGCTAGAAGATATCGATATTACCATTACCTTGCCAACGCCGGTATCAGACGGCGAGCTGCAGGCATGGGCACATGGGGAGCGCACTGGAAACGTGGAGGTCGAAGATAACCAGAAGGTAACCTTAACCTTGGATCAAAATCCGCCGAACCAGTTCGTTGAAGCGCGCGTTCTTTTTCCCACTTCGGTCACACCAAACAACCCGAATGTGGTAAACGAAGACAAATACGAAGAGATTGTAACGTATGAAGCTCGTCTAGCCGGTGAGAAACAAAAGAGCAATCGGACTATGTTCGCAGTAGCAGTAGGCTTTTCCTTGGTTGGTCTGTTGGTATCTATCTTGGTTTATATTTGGCTGGTCACGAAAACACGAGCTGCCAATCCCAACCCAACAGAGGGACCTGACTATCTCTATGAGCCACCTGCTGCGATTCCACCTGCAGTGATGAACGTTGCCGTTTTTGGCCGCACTCCGAGCCACGCAGACGTCTCTGCCACCTTAATGAACTTGGTGCGGAAGGGATACCTTCAGATGGAAGAGGTGCCGAAGAAGAAAGATTATGTCATTACTAAAGGGGAAAAAGCTGATGAAACATTGATGGAACACGAAGAATTGTTCATTGACTGGTTTATCCATGTCGCCGGAAATGGTGAAAGAGTGACCTTTAGCGATATCGAACGACTGCATCGCCACGAGAAAAAGGCACAGCGCTTTTACAAGAAGTGGTCCGATTGGCGGATAACCGTCATTCAAGATGCCCAGCCTTACGTGGAAAGATATCTAGCCAAGCACGCAAAGAAAGCCACCATATGGGTTGTTCTATCAGTAGTGGTAAATCTGGTTTTTCTAGGAATATCGATTGCGAGTGTACTTACTACGGAAGTGACCCGATTGGTTTTCTTACTGCCGGCAATGGGTGTGATCGTAACGGCTCTCTTGTTGCGCTACTACCTTAAACATCCGACGCTTACCTCAGAAGGAGACCGAGCGCAGAAAGAGTGGTCCGCATTTGGCCGCATGTTGAAGGAAGTGGATCACTTTACCATGAGTGATATCGCTTCGGTTGAGCTCTGGGACGAATATCTAGTCTATGCGATTGCATTTGGAACGGCGGACGAAGTAATGGAGCAGATGCGCATTCAATATCCGGAAGAAGAAATCAGAGCCAGTTCTTTTGGCAGCTACTATTATTACAATCCGTATTATTTATCTACAATCGATAACCAAATCAAGAATGGAATTCAGTCTACCACTCCAGCTTCCCATTCCAATTCCAGTGGATCTGGTGGTGGATTCAGCGGCGGCTCTTCTGGAGGAAGTGGCGGCGGTTCAGGTGGCGGTGCCTTTTAGAAGATAATGGACACTCGATGGGGCTGCATTTTTCGTCTGGATGCGTTAAAATAGGAAGAGATTCTGGAGGGATAAAAGTGATGGATGTAGAGAAGAACACAGAATTCCGTGTCAGTATGCTGGCAAGCGGAAGCTCCGGTAACTGTACCTATATTGAGACGCCTAAACGAAAAATTCTAGTTGACTGTGGTCTCAGTGGCAAGAAAATTCAAGAATTAATGCAAAAAATCGATCGAAATCCAGCTGATGTGGATTCCATTCTCATTACCCATGAGCACCGGGATCACGTCCATGGACTTGGTGTTCTGGCACGCAAGTACGGGATGGATATTTATGCCAACGAAGCAACTTGGAAGGCATTGCCCCCTTCTGTAGGAGCGATAAAAGTAGAGCAGAAGCACATTTTTGAAATGGGTGAGGTGCTGACTTTAGGGGACGTAGATATTTTGAGTTATGGTGTTTCCCATGATGCTGCAGCGCCGCAATTTTATTCGTTCCAATTTGAAGGAAAACAATTTGTGATGCTGACGGATACAGGGTATGTGAGCAATCGGCTGCGAGGATTGTTGAAGAATGCAGATGTTTATTTAATAGAGAGTAATCATGATTTAGAACTGTTACGGATGGGACGCTATCCATGGTCGTTGAAGCAACGGATTCTAGGTGATAAGGGACATTTATCGAATGATGACGGCGCTGCTGCAGTAGCGGAGATGGTAGGAAACAATACCAAACGGATTTATCTCGGACATTTGAGCAGGGACAACAACATGAAGCAAATTGCGCGCGATACAGCGGGCACCATTTTAACAACAAAAGGGTTAGGCGTGAACAGAGATTTCCATCTGTATGACACCGATCCTACTGAACCGACAGAGTTGTTTCATATTTAAGAAGGAGACAGGAAATACGCCAGATAAGGCATATTCCCTGTCTTTTTGCGTCGTTTGGTATAAAATAAAACTACCAAGTTTCTTCATATTTTTTTCAAAATGGTTGTGTATAATCATTCTTGAAAGTGAGTGTGGCTTAATGAGTCAACATCATCCAAATCAACAAAAGTAGAAAGGAGAAAACGTATGAGTCAGCAAAAAAATAGAAACAATCGGAACCAAAAATCATCGAATCTGAAGAGTGGAATCATTGGCGGCCTTCTTGGCGGCGCAACGGTTGCTTTATTAGGTGGCGGCCTTTTGTTTGGCAGCGGTGTGTTGGATACCGATTCTGTGACAGAACCACAAGTAACGCAGGAAGAAAATGAGAACAACAACGAGGTCAGCAACGTCAGCGTTAATGTAGAAACCGCAACAACAGAGGCGGTTCAAGAAGTTCAAGAAGCGGTGGTTTCGGTTATTAACCTGGCAGAGAGCAACGGCAGTATCTTTGGCTTCCCAGTGCCTCAAACCGAAAACCCAGAGGAAGAAGATTACATTAGCCAAGGAACCGGTAGTGGTGTGATTTATAAAGTAGAAGGCGACATTGCCTATGTAGTGACGAACAATCACGTAATCGACGGAGCGGATGCGCTAGAAATCTTGATGAAAGACGGCACGAAGAAAGAGGCGCAAGTAGTCGGTAGCGATGTGTGGACCGACTTAGCAGTGCTATCGATTCCAGCTGAAGGGATTGAGGTGGTCGCTGAATTTGGCGATTCGAATAACTTAAATGTTGGGGAACCAGCTATTGCGATCGGGTCACCACTCGGCACTGAATTTGCGACTTCTGTGACTCAAGGAATTGTTTCCGCAACAGAGCGTACTGTAGAAACGGATATTGACGGCGATGGAATTGTCGACTGGGACGTTACGGCTATCCAAACCGACGCCTCCATTAACCCAGGGAACTCCGGTGGGGCGTTGATTAACATTGCGGGCAAGGTTATTGGTATTAATTCCATGAAAATTGCTTCATCAAACGTAGAAGGAATGGGCTTCGCGATTCCAAGTAACGACGTCGTTCAAATCATTGCCGAACTAGAAGAACACGGCGAAGTCATTCGTCCGGTCCTTGGCGTCAGCATGATTGATTTACAACAAGTTTCCGCTTCCCAACAACGTTCTACACTCAATGTTCCGGAAGACTTGACGAACGGGGTAGTAGTCGCGGAAGTCCAAGAACTATCCGCCGCAGATGCTGCCGGATTAGAAGCTTACGACATCATCGTTGAAATGGCAGGCGAAGAAGTTGGTAACATGGTTGAACTACGAAAGATTCTTTACCAACAAAAAGTAGGCAGCACGATTGAAATCTCATTCTATCGTGACGGCGAATTACAAACACTTGACGTGACCTTGACAGACGGTCAACCAAGCTTATAAGAATAGAAAGAGTTGGGACTATCCCAGCTCTTTTTTGTTACAGTTTTCCAGTTCGGACAAGTGAGAAGTGAAAAAGGTATCTACTTAGCCGAACTTAGTCTAGTTCGGACAAGTGAGAAGTGAAAAAGGTACCTACTTAGCCGAACTTAGTCCAGTTCGGACAAGTGAGCGGTAAAAAAGATACCTACTTAGCCGAACTTAGTCTAGTTCGGACAAGTGAGCGGTTTGCTTTACTGAGCGGCTGTTCTGTATTAACTGGTGGCATAAATATTGTTCAGTTGATACATAAAACACTTTTATGTATCAAGTAAGAGACCAATCAGACGAAAGGAAGTCATCAGATCGATAAAATGAGTGTAATTTTTTTATATTTAATAGAGATATGCTATAGTATATGTGAACTAAATAACAAACTGAAAGGATGATTCAAATGGTAAAGTACATTTTTCAATCTCCCAGAAGGTATGTCCAAGGAAATGGTGTTATTGCTGATTTAGGTGAGGAAATCAAGTCGATTGGAGCCAAACCGTTGTTATTGTCAGATGCAAGTGTATGGGAAATCGTCCAGGAGCCAGTTGAAAAAAGTTTAGCAGAAGAGTTCGAGTATCATTACGAGGAATTTAGTGGAGAATCGTCCAATCAAGAGATTGAACGATTAGCTGAGGTAGGGAAAGAGAAGAAGAGTGATCTGGTCATTGGTTTAGGTGGTGGGAAGACGCTGGATACTGCAAAAGCGGTAGCGGATCTTTTAGGAGTGCCTATTGTAATTGTACCAACTGCTGCCTCTACTGATGCGCCAACAAGTGCACTCTCTGTTATCTACTCGGATGAGGGAGTATTTGAAGGATATAAATTCTATGATAAAAATCCTGACTTGGTGTTGATGGATACAGGAATTGTCGTCCATGCTCCAGCCAGCATGTTTGCAGCGGGAATGGCAGATGCGATGGCCACCTTAGTTGAAGTAAAGGCGGCGATGAAAACAAATGCCGACACGATGCTAGGCGGGAAGACCACGCTAGCCGGCAGAGCAATTGCTGAAGCAGCAGAGAAAACGTTGTTCGAACATGGAATTGCCGCTTACAAGGCTGTGCAAAAGCAATTGGTGACTCCTCAAGTGGAACGTGTAGTGGAAGCAAATACTCTTTTATCCGGGTTGGGCTTTGAGAATGGTGGGTTGGCTGCTGCCCATGCCATCCATAATGGCTTCACTGCACTGAGTGGAGACATTCACCACCTATCCCACGGTGAAAAAGTAGCGTATGGTATTTTAGTACAACTTGTGTTGGAAGGATACGGTGGAGAGTATATTCAAAAGTATATAACCTTCTTCAAGGAAATTGGAATGCCTGTAACATTAGCAGAGTTGCATCTAGAAGAAGCGACTTTTGAAGATTTGCTAGAAGTTGGTAAATTAGCCACATCTAAAGGAGAAACGTTGCGCAATATGAATCCAGAAACAACACCAGAAGAAGTCGCAAATGCGATATTGGCGGTGGATCAACTTAGTAAATAGTAAAAGACTGCCCTTCAAATTGAAAATTTGAAGAGCAGTTTTTTATATTTTCGATAAGAAAAATGCAAATAGACAAAAAGAGATTCTAGTCTCCTCTGTTCATTATTTCCCCAATTCTCTATAATAAGGAAGAGGGGTGAAGAGGATGCAAAGTTATACAGTAGCGATTTGTGAAAATGAAACCGTACAGGCACTTCTCCTGAAAAAGGTGCTGGAGGAATATGGAGCCGAACAGGACATCCATTTTCGTATGTCTATTTTTGAGAGCGCAGAGGCTTTTCTTTTTCAATATGAGGAAGAGAAGAACGTCGACCTCATCTTGCTGGATATTCAAATGAATGAGATGGATGGGCTGACGATGGCTGAGAAGTTGCGTGCAGTCCATGATCAGGTGAAAATCATTTTCATTACCGGGATGACCGAGCACATTGGGGCAGGATACCGGTTAGAAGCAAGCGATTATTTAATTAAACCAATAAAAAAAGAGCAATTATTTGCGGTGTTAAAAAGGATTCTGGCAGTATTCCCCCAAGAGGAGCGTTATCTCATTCTCTCTACCGAGGAAGGGCAAGTGAAGGTTGCTGTTGATTCCATTATCTGTGCAGAAGTTTTAGGACGTGAACTTACCCTTACGACGACGACAGGGACGCACCAATTACGCTGGACCATGCAAGAATTAAAAAACCAGTTGCAAGATGAAGCGTTCATTGTACCAGATCGAAGCTGGCTGGTGCATTGTGGGCACATGGAGCGAGTGGGGAAGAATGACATTTTAATGGATAACGGAATCTCGGTGCCTGTTTCACGGCGCAATGCCAAGGCCGTGACCCAAGCATTCATTGAGTATTATCGGAGGTAAAGATGGAAACAGCACTGATTGTGGGACTTATTCTTTTAGCGGCGCTCGTTATCTACTTTCAGCAGCGTCGTTTTCAAAAAAATCTGATTCAAACCCAGGCAGATTTGTTAAAAGAGCATGCAGAAGAAGTAGAAAATATTTACCGTCAAATGCGTGGTTGGCGGCATGACTATAAAAATCATATCCAATCCATGAAGGCTTATCTCGAGTTGAATCAATTAGACCTGCTGAAAAATTATCTAGCAGAATTAGATGAAGATCTAGTCGAAGTGGATATCAGTATTCGTACCGGCAATATTATGGCTGACGCGATCCTGAACAGTAAGCTCTCGATCGCAGAATCAAGGGGCATCACCTTGCATGTGAAAGCTGCCATTCCGGCTGACTTGCATATTCAAAATGTCGACTTAGGAATCATAATTGGGAATCTCATCAGCAATGCCATCGAAGGGTGCATGACGGTAGAGAACCCCGATGAAAGGTTCATCCGAGTCTATATTGCGGAAATGAAGCAGCAACTCTATATCGCAATTACCAACAGTATGAATCAGCCCATCCGTAAAGCCTTTTCCGGATATCAGACAACAAAATCTGGAAAAGAACACGGTTTTGGCTTAAAACGAATTGACCAAACGGTGCAGAAGTATGACGGGTATATCAACCGTCAACATGAAGAAGGCGTCTTTGCGACCGAAATTTTATTGCCGCTGTGACCGTTTATGCCAGAAAAATGACCACTCGTGGTCATTTTTTAATAGGCGCAAAAATACTTGGTAAACTAATGGCGAGGTGAAAGAGATGAAAACCATACAAAAGAAAAAATATCGGCTCACAGATCACTTTCAGTATTTAATCCGAGATATGTGGCAAACGGACCGCAACTATCTCTTCAGTGTTGTGATTCAAGCATTGGCGGACATGGTGCTCCCGCTCCTGTCTGCAGCGACGGTGGCAGTATTGGTATCGATTGTCAGCCAAGAGAATGGTTGGGAACAGTTTCAAGTACAGTTTATGACATTGGTTGGATTAACCCTTATTTGTACTTGCTTCTCCCAAGTGTTGCAAGGGTATGCCCAACAAGCAGGTAATTCTTACCGAATCGACAAAATGATGCGAGTGTTATTCAAATTCATCCATATGCCGTTTTATCAAGTGGAGAAAAAGCACACCATGGATTTATTTGACCGCACCAAACAGATTACCGCTAACCCGAATCGCCTTTTTGACCAAAGCTTCACGGTTTTCTATAGCTTTTTACGGAATATGTCGGGTCTGCTTCTTTACAGCTATTTAATCGGAAATGTGCATCCCATCCTCCTTGCTATGATTATTGTGTTCTCGCTGCTTCAATATGGCTACAGCCTAGGAACCAATAGGATTGAAAAAGAAAGCCGCGACAAGCAGGCACCGTTGGAGAAGAAAACAGAATATCTGACCGAGTACACAGGTGATTTCAAATCTGCAAAAGACATGCGCTTATTCCATATGGAGCCGTGGTTCAAAACGGAGTTCGATGATATGTACGCAACCCGTTTTCAATTGATGGAAAAAGTGTTCCGCCGCAAGTTTAATGGGACGCTCTTATCCAGTACCTTCAACTTGTTGCGAGATGGACTGGCGTACACGATCCTCATCAATCAAGTAATAAACGGATCCTTATCTGCCGCTGATTTCACTTTTTACTTCGGGATCATTGCCAGCATTTCACAGTGGACATCCGGTTTAATGGGAGATATCGTTGGATTCCGCTATATGGCAAGTGAATTGGACGACTACCGGGAATATCAAGAGATTGGCGAGCAGGAGAAAGAATCGTATCGCTCGATTGACGAGCTACAATTTCCGCTAGAGATTGAATTCCAAAACGTTAGCTACCGGTATGACGGCGCTGCTAGAGACACCATCCACAACTTGAACTGGCATATCCAGTCAAAGGAAAAGGTGGGGATGATCGGGATCAATGGTGCCGGGAAGTCCACCATTATCAAAATGCTCTGTGGCCTTTACAAGCCAACTTCTGGGGTGATTTTAATCAATGGCATCCCGCAAGAGGAATTTCATCCCGAAGAATATTTTGAGTTATTTGCACCGGTATTCCAAGATTATTTTGAACTACCGATTACCTTGGAAGAGACCGTCAAGCAAGGAACCAACAAGCACATGATGGATTACCAAACCGCCCTTGAACGAAGTGGAATGTTGGAAGAATTGCAAAAATTCCCAGCAAAAGACCAAACAAAACTAGTAAAACGAGTGAATCCAGAAGCGGTTGACTTGTCTGGCGGGCAAAAACAAAAATTGCAGCTTGCGAGAGCCATCTATAAGAATGCACCGATTCTCATATTGGATGAGCCGACTGCTGCGCTCGATCCGATTGCAGAGAGCCAAGTTTATCAAAGGTATAATCAGATTGCCGAAGACAAGACAGCGATTTTTATCTCGCACCGACTCTCTTCCACGAAATTTTGTGACCGCTTGGTTTATTTGGAAAACGGCACGATTGTAGAAGCCGGTACGCACGAAGAGTTAATGGCATTAAAAGGAAAGTATGCCAAAATGTATGAAGTTCAAAGTCAATACTATCAAGAAGAATGGGAGGGGAATCTGGATGAAGCGTATGTATGAGATTATTTCATTGAACCGAAAAGGCTTTGCCTTGATGCACCAGCTGGAACCGAAACTATTTTGGGCGAATATTGTTCAAGGTATTTTTGAAGCGGTATATCCGTTTATTCCATTCTTTTTCACCAGTCGAATTTTGTCGCTTTTGTTAAACGGGACGATTAATGAACAACTGCGAAATTGGATTATTGGAGCGCTGGTTAGTTCATTCGTATCGACGGTTATCGCGAATGGCTTGTCGCACTTTCGTTCACCTTTGTATTGGCGGGCGAGCAGCAAAAAGGAAATGCTCTTAAATAAAAAAGTGATTGAGATGGACTATGAATTTGTCGAAGACACCACCGTTCATGAGAAACTCAGCAGCATTCGGATGAATGAAATGACGGGCGGTATGGGTATGCACCGATTGTTCGATTCTAGTAAACACTTGGTGAAGCACACTACGAGTATTGTCGTTTCCATTCTATTCTTGTGGTCGCTCTTCACATCGGAGTCTACACGGCAAACGGTCGCCCTGAATGTTGATTCAGGTTGGATTAGTCTAAGCTTTGTTGGAATCATGGCTGCCTATATCGCATCCATTATTTTAATCAACCAAAAAGTTGCTAAAATAGTATCCTCTTTTCTACAAAAAGGAGCAACGTTGAACAATGCTGGTGGGTTCTTCTTTCAATTGATGCATAACTACAATTCTGGGAAAGAAATCCGGTTGTACAACCAGTATCCTTACTTGCATCGTTTACTGACGCACTTTAATGACTTTACCAAGGAAACGCTGATGGGGATCCATAAATCAACAAGCAGAACGACCATCCTGTCTAATACGCTGTCCTATGGGATTTTAACACTGGGGTATCTATGGGTGCTGGGGAAGGCATTTAATGGAGCAATCCCAGCCGGAACGGTCATTCAGTACGGCGGTGCGCTTAGTCTCTTCATCATGGAGTTTCCTCAACTGTTGGAACAAGTAACAGACTTCATCAACAATTCAGAAGCATTGAAGAATCTCTTCGAATTCTTGGAGATGAAAGGCAACCGCCACGAAGGGACCTTGCCGGTCGAAAAGCGTCTGGACCGCGAATACACCTTAGAAGCACGCAATGTTTCGTTTGCCTATCCGGGTAGCGATGAATACGTGTTGAAGAATGTGAACCTCAAGCTCGATATCGGCGAGAAGCTGGCCATCGTTGGCATGAATGGTTCAGGGAAAACAACCTTCATTAAGTTGCTGTGCCGGTTATACGACCCGACTGAAGGACAGATTTTACTAAACGGAATTGATATCAGGAAATATGATTACCAAGAATATCTGCGTTTGCTTTCGGTTGTCTTCCAAGACTTCCAGCTCTACTCCTTCCAGCTGGGCGAAAATGTCGCTGCCAGCAAGGAAGTACAAGAAGGGGAAGCGATGGATGCATTAAAAAAAGCAGGCTTCAGCGAACGTTACCATACCTTAAAAGAAGGGCTGGACACCTACCTCTATAAAAACTACGATGAATCGGGTATTGAAATATCAGGTGGGGAAGCGCAAAAGGTTGCGATGGCACGTGCCATCTATAAGCAAGCTCCAATTGTCATTCTGGATGAGCCGACTGCGGCTCTTGATCCCTTATCGGAGTATGAAATGTATACCAGCTTTGCGGAAGTGGTTGGCAACCGAACGGCTATTTACATCTCGCACCGCCTGTCCAGTTGCCGCTTCTGTGACACGATTGCCGTTTTCGATAAAGGAGAAATTATCCAAAAAGGCTCCCATCAAGAGTTGGTTCAAGAGAAAGATGGCAAGTACTACGAACTTTGGAACGCTCAAGCGCAGTACTATACCAAAGATGAAGCGGGTGAAGTGAAGGAAGTAGCACTGGCCTAGTCGATAAGTCAGAATAAGCTAATCTTAAAACCAGTTATCTAAAAAGATAACTGGTTTTTGACTGTTAATATTATGCTATTGCCAAAAGGGTTTTAGTGTGCAAAAATACGCTGGTTGTACCATAATTATAGTAATTCGATAGGAAAGGACGTTTGACATGAAAATTATCATTGCGGGCGGCGGCAAGGTTGGTTCGGTCCTCTGTGCAGAGTTGTCTACAGAGGAAAATGATATCATTTTAGTGGAGAAGAATGAGACTCGTTTGGAGAGTTTAATCAATATGAATGATATCTCTGGAATTGTCGGTAATGGCGCCAGCTACGATATCCAACAAGAGGCCGGTGTGAGCAATTGTGATATTTTTATTGCCGTAACACCCGAAGATGAAGTGAATATTATGGCTTGTATTTTAGCGAAGAACCTAGGTGCAAGTTACACGATTGCCCGTGTACGAAATCCAGAGTACTCCAATCACTTCCACTATGTACGGGAGAGCTTAGGAGTTAACTTAATGATTAACCCAGAACTAGAATCCGCACGAAGCATTGCACGGCTTATTAAATATCCGACTGTCCTAGGTATTCAGTCTTTTGTGGACGATAAAGTCGAGCTGATTGAAATAGAAGTTGGTGAGCAAAGTCCGTTGGCGAATCTTCCTTTAAATGATTTCCGTCCAAAATATGGTGATATCTTAGTTGGAGCTATCCGTCGTAAAGAAGAAACGATTATTCCTTCTGGACAGGACCGGTTACAAGTTGGAGACCATGTTTACTTAATGGGTGAATCATCTATATTACGGAAGTTCTACCGGAAAGTACGCTCTCAAAAGAATCAAATTCAATCTGTTCTCATCATCGGTGGAGGTCGATTGACCTATTACTTGTTGGAACTCTTGGAAGAATCGCGGATGGATATTAAAGTCATTGAAAGAAACCGGGAAATCGCGGAAGAATTAAGTGCAGAGTTCCCAAATATGGAAGTCATTCTAGGAGACGGAACGGATCAAGAAGTTCTCCAGCAAGAAGGAATTGAAAATTATGATGCATTCATCTCCTTGACAGGTGTGGATGAAGAGAACATTATTGCTTCCTTATACGCTGCTCAACAAAAAGTAGGCAAAGTGATTACCAAAGTAAACCGCGAACTGTTGCTGAAAATTTTTGATTCAATTGGTATGGAGAGTATCATTACACCAAAACGAGTCATTGCCAATACCATTCTTCAATTTGTTCGTAGTTTAGGTAATACGTCTGTTTCGAATGTAGAGGCATTGTATCGTTTAGCAGATAATCAAGCAGAAGCCATTCAGTTTAAGGTAAAGGCAACAAGTCGTGCTACAAACATTCAACTTGAAAAACTGAAAACAAGAGAAAATTTGTTGATTGCCTATATTATTCGCGATAAGAAACTAATTATTCCTTCTGGTCAGGACGTTATTAAACCAAATGATCGTGTCATTATTATCACTAAAGAGAAGTACTTTGATGATATTGATGACATCTTGAAATAGGGGGGATTAGATGAATATTGGAATGGTCCGATATGTTACTGCTCGGCTATTGCAAATTGAGGCCTTGCTCTTATTGTTTCCATTAATAGTCAGCTTTATTTATCAAGAAACACTACGGCACAAAATGAGCTTTATTATTGTCATTATCATCTTAGTTCTACTTGGACAATTATTTAGCTGGAAGAAGCCAAAAAATAAACGGCTCACTCCAAGAGAAGGATTTGTGATTGTAGCCCTTTCGTGGGTGTTGTTCTCTTTCTTTGGTGGCTTGCCGTTTGTGTTCAATGGCGATATTCCTTCTCTGGTAGATGCTTTTTTTGAAACGAGTAGCGGGTTCACGACAACGGGGTCGAGTATTTTAGTGGACGTAGAGGCTTTGGCTCACTCCAGCCTTTTCTGGCGGAGTTTTACCCACTTAACTGGTGGAATGGGGATACTAGCTTTTGCCTTAGCGGTCTTACCGCAGATGGATTCTCAGTCAGTTAACATTATGAAGGCGGAGACGCCTGGTCCTACTTTTGGAAAGTTGGTTTCCAAGCTATCTTCATCAGCGCGGATTTTATATATCATTTATTTAGCAATGACAGCTACCGTAGTTATTTTATTACTCCTTGGAGGAATGGAATTATTCGATGCCTTGCTGCATGCTTTCGCAACAGCGGGTACTGGAGGGTTCGGAGTTCGAAATGGCAGTATTGCCCCTTACCAAAATCCGTACATCGAATGGGTCATAAGCTTCGGTATGTTGGCCTTCGGAGTGAATTTTAATTTATATTATTTAATTTTAATCGGTCAAGCAAAACAGATTTTCAAGAGCGAAGAGTTGAAGTGGTATTTGCTGATTGTAATTGGAGCAGTAGGATTAATCAGCTTGAACATAGGAGGAACCTATACATCAATTTCAAAACTAATACGAGATGTATTTTTCTCCGTCTCTTCTGTTATCACGACAACAGGATTTTCCACAGCTGACTTTGGAACTTGGCCGCTGTTTTCCCAGATGGTTCTGCTCTTGTTAATGTTTATTGGAGGAAGTGCAGGGTCTACAGCAGGTGGTTTGAAAATTTCCCGAATCGTAATCTATGGGAAAATCTTTATAGCTGAAATTAAACGGGTTGCTCAACCAAATCGAATTGTGACCATTCAATATGACCGCAAACCATTAAGTAAAGTTGTGAAACATGCTGTATCAAATTACTTTGTCATTTATATGGTGTTGTTTACTATTTTAGTTATGCTCATCAGTCTGGATGCACCCGACTTCTTGACCGCATTCAGTGCTGTAGCCGCAACATTTAATAATATTGGACCGGGTATAGGAGCGGTAGGACCGGCATTTAGCTTTGTCGAATTAAGTGATTTTTCTAAAGTACTCTTATCCTTTGGTATGCTAGCAGGGCGTTTAGAAATTTTTCCAATCTTGATTTTATTTGCGCCACGCACATGGAAAAGATAAATGAAAGCAGCTTTTTCTCTTTTAACGAGAAGGGCTGTTTTTTTTATGTGGATAAGAAATGGGGAAAAAGAAAAAGGGGTGTCGATAACTCCTCAAAATGCTGGTTTAACAGAAGAAATGACCTTGTTAGTTATCCACAGTTATGCACAGGTCATGTGCGCAACTTTTTCTATTTTGTGAAAAA
Source organism: Jeotgalibaca caeni (assembly GCF_028863945.1). Taxonomy (GTDB): domain Bacteria; phylum Bacillota; class Bacilli; order Lactobacillales; family Aerococcaceae; genus Jeotgalibaca; species Jeotgalibaca caeni. The sequence goes on from NZ_JARBEA010000014.1 coordinate 45,896, forward strand.
ACATAAAATAACTTATGTTTGAATGGTTTTCTATTGTGAAAATAGGGTGTGCGTAACTTTGGATATCCTCTGGATGTCAATTTTTATATAAAAACTACATTTAGTGGATAAATGAAAGAGACATCTAAATGTGGGTGCGAACGTGTGTACATGTGGATAACTTTTGGGGATAACCTGTGTCTTTTAACTGAAAAGTGGGCATAACTATATTTTATAGCACAAAGCGTGCAAGTGATCGCTAAAAAAGCTGTCACTTGCACGCTTCTGTTTTCAATCATAAGGCTGTTGGAAATAATCTTGCTTCTCAAACAGTGTTGATTCTGTAACGCCAAAGAAGAGGACACCTTCTCGGACAATGGTCTCAGCGGAAATGGCAACAGAGAAGGGGGCATCTTTGTGTTCGCGCATGCCAATAATGTTCAGCTCGTAGCGATTGCGCAAATCAAGATCTCGCAAAGGCTTGCCAACCCAATTTTCTGGCGCATAGAATTCAACGATGGAAGTTCGCTCGTCTAGCATCACAATATCTTCAATCCGATTCCGCATGATATTTTTAGCTACTCGAATTCCGGTCTCGTGTTCCGGAAGAATTACGGTGTGAGCGCCAATTTCTTGTAACACATCACGGTAAATCTGACTCTTGGCTTTGGCAATGATATGGGGGATGCCCAAATTCTTGCAATGCATCACAGCTAAAACACTTGCCTCCAAAACGGTGCCTGTGGAAATCACAACCATATCACAATCACCAATTCCAATAGTTTTCAAGAATTCAAAGTCCGTAATATCGCCAACGACTCCTTTTGCGATATAAGGGTCTAGCTGATTGACCAATGCGATATTTTTATCTACCGCAATCACTTCATGCTCATGTTCCGCTAAGGTTTGTGCAATGGCGGAACCAAAAATTCCTAAACCTAATACTCCAACAATTTTTTTCATGTGGTCCTCCTCGCTAACCGATGATAATTTTTCCAGCTTTGTAAGTAAGGTTGGTTGTTTCCCGGTCTTTACGTGCCAAGCTTTCTGCTAGGGTAATCGGACCGATTCTACCAACAAACATGAGAATCATCAACGCAATGTGACTTGTCATTTCAAGTGACGAAGTCAAATTGGCGCTCATCCCAACCGTTGTGATTGCGGATATAACCTCAAACATCAAAACAATAAAATCAACTTCTGGATTCAAAATAGATAAAATTCCCGTTCCCCCTAGAAACGTAGCTAGGAAAATAATAAAGATAACCAATGCACTCCGAACGAGTTGGTCTGGAATCGTATGGTTCCATATATGAACATTCTTTTGCCCACGGAGCTCGTTATAAATCAATAATACCACCATCGCAAACGTCGTCGTTTTCAAACCTCCCGCCGTACTCCCAGGCGAACCGCCGATAAACATCGAGAGGATAAAGGAAAATACTGTAAACGGATAAACTTCCGTGAAACGAATCGTTGTCAGCCCAGCTGTACGCATCGTTACCGTCTGGAAGAAACTCGCCAACAACTTTTGACCGAATGAGAACGGCCCAATGGTGTCGGGGTTGTTGTACTCTACCAGAAGGAAGAGAAGCGTGCCAGAGACAATCAGGAGAAGACTCACAATAATGGCTAGCCGACTGTGGAGGGATAAGTTGCGGAAGAAGTAGCGGAATGTTTTCTTCCCAGAATGCTTATGCCACTTACGACTAATGGATGCAACGTCAAACCATACATGAAACCCAATCCCACCTAGAATGATAAGGGCAGAGAGCACCATATTCACCAAAGGGTCATGCACATAAGCTGTGAGTGAGTTGGTTCCTAGATTGTCAAACCCACCATTGGTAAAACCTGAAACAGATAAATAAAGAGCCGTAAACAACCCTTTCCCCCAGCCGTAATCAGGCACGAAACGGAAGGAGAGAAGAAAGAATCCAACCCCCTCGATCACTACCACATAGCGGATAATATTCTTAAGAAAGGTACGAAAATCTGTCGAATCATCTCGATTGATTCCCTCTAACACCGCCAACCGATTCCGCAGCGCCATCTTGCGCCCAAACGCAGTCACGATACTTGCAACCAACGTCATCAAGCCTAACCCACCCACTTGCATAAGGAATAAGGTAACGACCTGTCCGAAAGTGGAATAGGTCGTACTTACTGGATGAATCACTAACCCTGTCACACTCACCAAAGAAACCGAGTGAAAGAAATGATCGAAGTACGTTGCTTCCGAACCAGGCGCCTGACTAATCGGCAAGGAGAGGAAGACGAACCCAATCACGATCACCACCGCAAAACTCGCCACAATTTTTTGCGAAGGATTCCACTTATTAAACCATTTCCACACAGAATCACTTCTTTCTATTATAATAAAAGAAAAACAAGGAGCACGTTCATGAATATAAAAATTATTACAGTAGGTAAACTAAAGGAGAAATACCTCAAGCAAGGCATTGCCGAATACACTAAGCGCCTTGGCAGTTACTGCAAACTCGAAATCATTGAAGTAGCCGACGAAAAAGCCCCCGAAAACCTAAGCGATAAGGAAATGGAGATGGTCAAAGACAAAGAAGGAGAACGCATCTTAGCCAAAGTCAGCGATCAAAGTTACGTGTTCGCCCTAGCCATTAACGGCAAGCAGTACGATTCCGTCGAATTTGCCAACAAGATCGAACGCCTCGGCATCACTGGTAAAAGTAACCTTACCTTTATTATCGGTGGTTCCCTAGGATTAAGCAAGAATGTACTCAAACGTGCCAATGAAGAGATATCGTTTGGGAAGCTGACCTTCCCACATCAGTTGATGCGGTTGGTGTTGGTGGAGCAGATTTATCAAGCAGTGAGGGTGAATAAAGGAGAAGTGTGAGATGACTGTGTACGACTTTCAAATCAGACCGATTCGAGAAAACGACTTTCCATATGTTCTCGCTTGGAGTCAGGATGAAGCATTTTGCCTGGCTAATGGTTGGGAAGTCAACCGCAATGAGCAAGAACTATATAACTGGTGGTTGCACTGCGTCAATCACCAGTCGGAAAAACTTCTGCGTGAAGGGGTCGAATTTGAAGGCCGCTTAATCGGCTACGTGGATGTAGCTGATTGTACCGATATGGCTGAAGTAGGAATTGCTATCGGTGACCGGACCTTGTGGGGGCAGGGTATGGGAACGCATATCCTCCAACGTCAAATGAACCACACCGCAAAAGTTTTTGGTATTACTGTGTTCTACGCAGAAACCCATGAAACGAATATACGATCAAGACGGATGCTTGAAAAAGTGGGCTTCGAAGAAGTGAGCAGGGTCGGAATGGAAGCATACCTTGGAACTGAAGTCCCACTCATCCAATACCGATTCAATAAGGAAGTGACAAAGTGAAAATCTCAATTATCGCCCCAGAAAAAATCCAAACCAAATACAGCAAAGACGCCATCAAAGAATACAACAAACGCCTGGGCGCCTTTACCAAAGTGGATTATAAAGTAACCAAAGACGTTCCCAAAAACGCCTATGTCATTCAGATCGACCCAACAGGAGAGAACATCTCCTCCGAAGAACTCGCACAAAAGATTGACCATTTGACGATTCATGGCAACAGCCATATTGCTTTTATCTTGGATGCGGAGTCTGAGTATCCGGCTGATTGTACCTTGTCGTTGACGATGATGGACTTGGATGCGGACCTTCTGACGGTGATTTTGTTTGAGCAGGTTTATCGGGCTTTTACTATTATTCATAATCGGACGTATCATAAGTAAATAAAGTTTTCATCAAAACTTTACAAGACTGTATAATTTTAGTCTATGCATAGTGTATGAGAATTTGAAATGAAATTTTTCATATGTTTTGAGGAAACAGTCACTACTTTAAAGAGAAAACTGATTAATAGAAAGGAAGAATAAATATTAATAAAGTGGGAAGAAATGATAGATGTCCTTGTGGAAGCGGTAAAAAGTACAAAAATTGTTGTATTGATAAGGGAGTAAAAGAAAAAAGTAAATTCAAACTAACTAAAAAAATCTATGAGAGAGATTTTTTACCAGTTTATGGTGTTGAAAAAGGATTTGTTGTTTGTGGCAAGATAAACGTACATACAATTGCAGCGCAAAAGTACATAGCTCCGCAAGCAGCTTAGGGTAAAATAA
>NZ_JARBEA010000140.1 GCF_028863945.1 Jeotgalibaca caeni
AAGCCATTCGTGGTACACTCAAATTGTAATTCCGACCAAAGAATACATAGGAGTGATCACGAATGACCTACACCCATCTTACCACGGATGAACTGGTGATGATAGAGGCTTATTACCATCAAAACATCGCTGTGACGACAATATCAGCCCGGTTAAAACGTTCCAGAATGACAGTCTACAATGTCATCAATTTCTTGAAAGAAGGCCATACGGCCTTGGACTATTACCGACAATATAAGAAAAACAAGGCGCGTTGTGGACGGCGCCAGATTGTCCTGCCCGATGAACAACAGGTGTACATCACTGAAAAGGTCGCACAGGGATGGACGCCCGATGTCATCATCGGTCGCCAGGAGATGCCAATCGCATGCTCCATGCGGACGCTCTATCGTCGCTTCAAGGAAAAGGTATTCGATGAAACAACCTTACCCATGAAGGGAAAACGGAAACCAAACGGCCATCAGGAACGTCGGGGAAAACAGGCCTTCAAGCGGAATATCGCTGAAAGAGAGAATGATTACCCGGCATTCAAGGAAGAATTTGGTCATATCGAAGGCGATACCATTGTCGGTGTCCATCACAAAAGTGCCGTCATAACCTTGGTCGAACGCCTCTCCAAAGTCATTATCACCTTGAAGCCCGATGGGCGGAAGGCAAGTGACATCGAGCATACGATGAACAAGTGGTTTGAAGCGATTCCCAGACATTTATTTAAGTCCATCACCTTTGATTGTGGGAAAGAATTTTCCAATTGGAAAACCCTAAGCAACCAACATGACATCGCTATTTA
>NZ_JARBEA010000141.1 GCF_028863945.1 Jeotgalibaca caeni
ACAAGCAGCGTTGCGGAAGGCGCAAGGTTGTCCTGCCCGAGGAACAACAGGTCTACATCACTGAAAAAGTCGCACAGGGATGGACGCCCGATGTCATCATCGGTCGGAAAGAAATGCCGATTGCTTGTTCCATGCGGACGCTTTATCGTCGCTTCAAGGAAAAGATGTTTGATGAAACAACCTTGCCCATGAAGGGAAACAGAAAACCAAACGGCCATCAGGAACGTCGGGGAAAACAGGCTTTTAAGCGGAATATCGCTGAAAGGGAGACCGATTATCCGGCATTCAAGGAAGAATTTGGCCATATCGAAGGCGATACCATTGTGGGTGTTCACCACAAGAGTGCCGTCATTACATTGGTCGAACGCCTCTCCAAAGTCATTATCACCTTGAAGCCCGATGGGCGGAAGGCAAGTGACATCGAGCATACGATGAAAAAGTGGTTTGAAGCGATTCCCAGGCATTTATTCAAATCCATTACGTTTGATTGTGGAAAAGAATTCTCTAATTGGAAAGCGTTATGTAACCAACATGACATCGCAATCTATTTCGCCGATCCCGGAACGCCTTCACAGCGGGCACTGAATGAGAACTCCAATGGCTTGCTGCGAAAAGACGGGTTGCCGAAAGAAATGGACTTCAATCAAGTGGACCAAGCCTTTATCTCTTCAGTTGCGAACAAGCGAAACAAGATTCCGCGGAAATCCTTAGATTACCAGACGCCACTAGAAGTGTTTTTGAGTTACCTAGACGAATCTACTTTGTCTAGCTTAAATTGACAAATCAAA
>NZ_JARBEA010000142.1 GCF_028863945.1 Jeotgalibaca caeni
GTGTCGGATAACAATATGAAAAACAAGGACGGGACAAGGTTTAGAGAGCATATTAGAAAAACTATGAATTATTCAGGATTCATTTTGATTATTAATAAAAGTTTTGCTTAAAAAAGTCTGATCCTTTTCATCATCAAAGGTATTAATGATTACACCCTTCTTAAAATCTGTCATACGCCGATACGAATCACCTTTAATCATCGTATCGTTATACATCCAATCGATTTGTAATAGGGGATGGATGGGATCACTCATCGTTAAACCAGGATAACCTAACTCTGTTGCTTTCTCTTCGAAATAAATAATAGCTGTTTCATACCCATCGTCTTGGATGCGCTTACGAAATTCTGGTAAGAATGGCGCCAAATCAGGGGCCGTGTCCATTGGGTTTCCCTTTAGAAAGAAATCAGGGGCATTCAAAATCAAATGTTGCTGCAGAGGTTCACCGAATAGCATAGCGCCTACGTTTCCATTACCCACCACAAATGCCTCTTCCCATCTCTTTGCATGTTGGTTACTCCAGACACCCCATTCTGGAAAATAGAAATCTCTCATTTAATTATCTCCCTCATGTTTATAAATAAAATTACCCACTTTCATTTTACTTATTAAGCGTAAATTTCAAGTTTAAGTTAGCCACTACAGGTAACTCATTTGTTTGATACCGTAACTGCCTCGTTATTCTAAATC
>NZ_JARBEA010000143.1 GCF_028863945.1 Jeotgalibaca caeni
AACTGGGGTAGCTGGATTCGAACCAACGAATGACGGAGTCAAAGTCCGTTGCCTTACCGCTTGGCTATACCCCAAAAAAAGGGCGACTGATGGGAATTGAACCCACGAATGCCGGATCCACAAACCGGTGCGTTAACCACTTCGCCACAATCGCCATAATCCTAACAGGGGTAGCAGGAATTGAACCCACACCAACGGTTTTGGAGACCGTTGTTCTACCTTTAAACTATACCCCTATGGGATGACTATGAATCAAAATGGAGGGGGGCAGATTCGAACTGCCGAACCCGAAGGAGCGGATTTACAGTCCGCCGCGTTTAGCCACTTCGCTACCCCTCCAAGGTGGCTTGGGACGGAATCGAACCGCCGACACCTTGAGCTTCAATCAAGTGCTCTACCAACTGAGCTACCAAGCCATGAATAAAATAAAACTACGGTTCCGACGGGAATCGAACCCGCGATCTCCTGCGTGACAGGCAGGCATGTTAACCCCTACACCACGGAACCAATGGAGGTTGACGGGATCGAACCGCCGACATCCTGCTTGTAAGGCAGACGCTCTCCCAGCTGAGCTAAACCTCCATAAAAATATGACCCGTACGGGAATCGAACCCGTGTTACCGCCGTGAAAGGGCGGTGTCTTAACCGCTTGACCAACGGGCCA
>NZ_JARBEA010000144.1 GCF_028863945.1 Jeotgalibaca caeni
GTGTCGGATAACAATATGAAAAACAAGGACGGGACAAGGTTTAGAGAGCATATTAGAAAAACTATGAATTATTCAGGGTTAGTATTAAATGTTTTATTTTGTAAAAATATTCCTGAATAATTCATAGATCTAATTTTTTTGGGAAAATAACGTTTATACATCGATTTGAGTTGAATTTTCTTTTTTCAACCGGTTTGTACTTGCGAAAACAGATTTCCTTTTGTTTTTTTAACGAAGATAGGGAATCTGGAGCTGTTTTTGGGCGCACGAATCCCTTAGTGATTCCATGTCTTTTTAAAAGCTGATTGCTATTTTACACTTGCCAACTGAGTTGCTGGATTTTGTCCAGTAACTGATAAAACAAGTCTTGATAGACATGGGAGGAGCTCATCCGTAAAAGCAATCTACGGCCACTGCGGACTAATTTACCCGCGACCTTGAACAGGCGGAGCCGCAATATGTCGACTTGGAATGTCGCTTCCTTTTCAGGTAGACATATGGTCTTCATGAAGTTGACCAGGTTGTAAGCCAACAGGCTTACCATCATCCGTGCATGATTTTCCAAGAAGCTTGAGCTATCCGTCTTGTCGAAATGGAAACCGTTCTTCGCTTCCTTGATATAATTCTCCATGGTGCCACGCTTGTGGTA
>NZ_JARBEA010000145.1 GCF_028863945.1 Jeotgalibaca caeni
AAAAACTTTATGAACGCTCCGCGTTCTATGCCATGACGGAAAATCACGTGCAGGAGTATAATAGGGATGGCAATACAAATCCGGGTCTTTAATGGGTTTTGCCGAACCTGTACAAAAAACTGGATGACCATCTTACAAGGTGCGATAAGCCGAATACGTCTTTGAACGTGGATATAAAATTACAACATTTAATGAGATGGTCGATTGCCGAATCTCATAGAGGAGGTTTTTCCCATGGAAGTCATGGTGGAAACTTGTTGTGGCATCGATGTGCACCAGAAGACAATTGTGTGCTGTATCCTAGACGGTCCGTTGGACACCACGAAACCCAGAAAAATCCAAAAGACATTTGGAACGCGGACACCGGAGTTGCGCCAAGCTTTGGAATGGCTGGAACAGCATCGAGTGACGCATGTGTTCATGGAAAGTACCGGCCAGTACTGGTTACCCGTATTTAATATCTTTTCCGAATCGGCCATGGAATTAGTCCTGGCCAATCCCCAGCACGTGAAGAACGTTCCGGGACGGAAAACCGATATGAAAGATGCGGAATGGCTCGCCCAACTGGGGCGTTGCGGTTTAGTTGAACGCTCCTATATCCCCTCACCTGAGGTGATGGAGCTGCGG
>NZ_JARBEA010000146.1 GCF_028863945.1 Jeotgalibaca caeni
TTGATACTTACAACCAAAAATTCCTAGGTCGCAGTCATAAAGGTTTCCAACAGGCCGAAGGCGAGCTCGAACAAATGTTGAGTCAACCGATGGAGAATTAGAAACAATCTACAGTAGGGAAGAACCATTTACACAAAATTATTGACGCTCCCACCTGATTAAAAACACTACGACAACTGATTAGTACTTAAAAAAAATACTCACCATCCTTTGATTGACGATGAGTACGTTTATCTATGTATTTCATCTGGTCTTTCAAATATGATTGGAAAATTGATTTCTGCTCCATTATTTTGTTCATCAGAATCGGCCATGCTTCTGGTTTCAATAGTTAAACTAGTTGGAATCTGTACCACATAATTAGCCTTCATTTTAGTATTAATTGGGATTTCCTTACTTGAGTTCGTAATGTCGACGGGTGTAGTTGTAGCTTCAACGGGAGACCGGGCACCTAACAATAGTCCCACTACTCTCTTTTTTATATGAAAACACAAGCTAAAAAAAGCGCAAAAAGTCACTACCCTTGGTATCATGTAGGTGTTAAAATTTTAAATTTTTAGAGGGCTCTTGTTCTGTTGCCGCAGACCGAGAGCTTTTTCCT
>NZ_JARBEA010000147.1 GCF_028863945.1 Jeotgalibaca caeni
ATATGCGGAAGTAGTTCAGTGGTAGAACATCACCTTGCCAAGGTGGGGGTCGCGGGTTCGAACCCCGTCTTCCGCTTTTGTATGTAGCAACTAAACATACATTATTTTTAGTTGCACCCATAGCTCAATTGGATAGAGTACCTGACTACGAATCAGGCGGTTGCAGGTTCGACTCCTGCTGGGTGCATTGCAGTAAACGGGAAGTAGCTCAGCTTGGTAGAGCACTTGGTTTGGGACCAAGGGGTCGCAGGTTCGAATCCTGTCTTCCCGATTGCAATTTTAATAATTTGGGGGCTTAGCTCAGCTGGGAGAGCGCCTGCCTTGCACGCAGGAGGTCAGCGGTTCGATCCCGCTAGTCTCCATTTTTTTATAAATGTTTCCATCTATTGGCGGTGTAGCTCAGCTGGCTAGAGCGTCCGGTTCATACCCGGGAGGTCGGGGGTTCGATCCCCTTCGCCGCTATTTTAAGAATGATATAGAGCGAAAACTCGTTAAACTAACTACCATTATCGCGGGGTAGAGCAGTTGGCAGCTCGTCGGGCTCATAACCCGGAGGTCACAGGTTCGA
>NZ_JARBEA010000148.1 GCF_028863945.1 Jeotgalibaca caeni
AAAAAAAACTACTCCTCTCCTGAAAAAAAGATGGTAATTTTTTTTAGAAGTCTAACCTTGCGCTCTGGCTGGCCTCCAGGACGCTTTTTTTATGCCAATCATTCAAATTTCTTTCTTTATATTGTTCCTGCCGGGAGAAGAGTAGGTAAATAATACGGAGGAGTTCGTGGGCGATAGCGATCAACGCCTTGTTGGCTCCCCGGTTGGATCGAATCCGATTGTACCTCCTACGGAAGTGAGAATCCTTCTTTCGAATGGCCGCATAGGCTGCCTGGCAGAGGACCTTCTTCAGGTAGGGATTACCCTTGCTGATGCGGGTGCTCTTCTGCTTTCCGGCACTCTCATTGTTCCCCGGACAGAGTCCGGCCCAAGATGCCAGGTGTTCCGCAGAAGGAAAAGCGGACATGTCTGTCCCAATCTCCGCAATGACGACCGAGCGAACTGTTCGGTCGATGCCGGGAATTCCCTCCAGGAGGAGGGTATGCTGTTCATGGGCAGCGAGGATCCGGTCAATCTCTCGCTCCAGTTCCTGAATCGCCTGCTCCTG
>NZ_JARBEA010000149.1 GCF_028863945.1 Jeotgalibaca caeni
AGGCCTCTACATTTGGGCCAATTTCTCCTAGAATAACAGCAGCACTATGTTCGCTCACGCCGGGAATTTCCCGCAGCAGCTCGTATTCCACCGGAAAATGATGCAGGATATACTGCTTGATGTCCTCTTCAATGCGGTTGATTTTCTGTGTATAGAAGCGGTACTCATCCAAGGAATCGTCCAACAACCGCCGGTCAACCCCAGTCATTTTTCCGTCCATCGCCGCAACCAGGTCCTCCGGAGTCGCCTTAACATTTCCATGGACACAGGTCATTACCGACTCGACCGTGATGGCCTCCCCATCAATGAACAGCTCCAACAATGCTTGGCCGGTCTTGGAAAAAATATCCGACAAAAAACCGGTCAGTTTAATATTGGAACGCTGTAGGATGTTGTGCAACTCGTTCTTCGCCTGGGTTCGTTTCTCGGTATACGAGCGTTGACGCCGGGTCATCAGCCGCAGCTCCATCACCTCAGGTGAGGGGATATAGGAGCGTTCAACTAAACCGCAACGCCCCAGTTGGGCGAGCCATT
>NZ_JARBEA010000015.1 GCF_028863945.1 Jeotgalibaca caeni
AGGAAAAAGCTCTCGGTCTGCGGCAACAGAACAAGAGCCCTCTAAAAATTTAAAATTTTAACACCTACATGATACCATGGGTAGTGACTTTTTGCGCTTTTTTTAGCTTGTGTTTTCATATAAAAAACGGTAGAATCCTTTTTTAAATTGTGATTTGTCAAATTGAACTAAACAGGTGTCTCTTCACGTATATAATCCCCCAAAACCCCATCTAAAACCGTTTATTAAAGAATTTCTATGGGAATAATTTCGTTAAGAAGAACCTGAAAAGACAAACGCTTAAATTAGTTTAAGCTCATAATTTTTTCGTTATTTAACCAAGTTCAATCAAAAGAACTTTATTATTCCGTGATTAAAAGCATTTCATTGTAATCATCTTTCTACTTAATTAAACCCAGACGTAAACCAGAGGTTGATAAAAATAACTACTTGGTAGATAGTTCCTTATAAAATGGCAAATCTTCAAATAAGTCTATTTAAAGATTACTTTTAATTTTTTATGTTCCAAGTTCTTTTATAATATACCTTTTGCTAGCTCACCTAAAAGAGGCAATGAAACTCCCACTACTTTAGAGGCGGCTTTTTTAGTTTTATCCCATATTCTAGGATCTCGGATATTATCTAAGTATATGTGCCCGTCCCATGTAATTGAATTAATCGCTAAATAAATACTATTATCATAATAGGTATCAAAATTTCCATTAATGTATCCTGCCTCAAATAATTTATTGGCCGTATATGTCTTTATTTCGTTTGAACACTCTCTAAGTTCAGGAAAATCGAGAAATTTTTGGTGAAAAATAGGTTCATCATTTCGAGACTCGATTACAAGCAAAATATCTCTTACACACTCCTTATTAAGCTCCATTTCACACTCTTCCTTGATTAGTTATACTTAATTTTCTCTTTTTCCATATTTTGGAAAGATTGCATACGTTTCTGTTCTTTCTCCAAGATTTCCTTTGCGAACTGAACAAAGCCGTCTACATCTTGATTGCCTAAAAACTCGATATACTGAGCTTTGGTTCCTTTCTCAATAATTAAAGGCGGGAAGCCATATTGTAATAAAGAGTAGTTCATTACCATGCGCCCTATTCGTCCATTACCATCGGAGAACGGGTGAATGCGTTCAAATTGGATATGGGTATCTAAAATTGCAGCAAGCTTCTCCTCGTCCGATTTTGCACTCTCTAAACGGTATTCTAAATTATCAATGAGTTGGATCATGAGCGAAGGAGTTTCTGCCGGAGAAGCAGTTTGTAATTCAGCCCCGATAATCATATTTTCATTTTTTTTGAACTGACCTCGATCATATTGCAAGCGATCGGTTAAATCTGCATGGATTTCTTTTACAATCTCAATGGATAGTGAATCCCCATTTACTAAATGCTGGATCACACGTTCAAAAGCTTGTTTATGGTTCTCAATCTCATAGAACTCACGAACAGTCGCTTTCCCACTCGTCGGTAAGGTGCCATTTAAGATGATCGAAACAGTAGCAGGTAATGAAATGGTATTCCCTTCAATTCCAGCCGAATGGTGAGCCAATCGCACGAGAATATCATCAAGATAATCTTGTGTGAATGTATCTAAAAAATGTCTCATGTGCTCGCCCTCTCCCTTCTTTTACACTTAATTAGAGTTACACTTAAGGGAATTAAAAAAACTCCCCCTAAGTGTTAAAATGGTATAATGTTAAAATGTTATATAACATTTATGCTTATTTATTTACTTTCTTTTGATGTCTCTTCACATCTTTATCTTCGTAAATTTGGACCAAATCCTCAAATCGTTTTACGTCGCTTTCGTTCAAATTCTCAACATATAGATTCACAAAAGTCTCTACCATTTCCTTTTGACTATCTGAATGACCCATTGTAATCAATGCCGCTATCTTATTACGTATATGATTGTCTACGCGAATGTTTACGGGTTCCGTCACAAAACTAGATACAATCGCTTTTTCTTTTTTTGAAGGTTCTTTCGTAAAATTATCCTTATCAATATCGACACGACTCACCTGATTATTTATTTCAATCTTCGGGCCTCGGGTTAGTGTTTTTTTATTTTTGTTTTTTATCTGATCATGATTCAATAATGCCATTCTACACCCCTACTTTCTCTAAACGACTCAAAATTTCGTTAGCTACGTTGGTAAATGTTTCATGGACTCTCCGATCATGAATGTCTCGTGGATTATCGGTAACGCCTTCCATATCCATCCGCTTAATCCGTTCCATAATCGATATCTTATTCTCAAAAACATTGTCAGGTCCAAAGCTTTCCAGTGCTGCTTTAAGAATTTCTTCGTCAACACGTGCGCCCTTCTTACTTAATACCGGCAAGATACCTAAGATATCTACAGGAGAATGGAATTCATTAATTAATGTTTCTTGTAGGTAAGTGATAAATACTTCTGCCCCTGATAGAGAACGCTCTTGTGTTTGTAGGACGACTATAATTTGATCACATGCATAGAAAGCCGTGTCATTCAACAAACTCAGTGTCGGCGGCACATCTATGAAGATGAAATCATATTTAGCTTTTAAAGGTTCAATTAACTTTTTAAAAAATGATACACGATCTATTTCATTGTCAAAGTTTCTTTCTAGGTACCGTGCATACATAGAAAAATCAACGGCATTAGGAATCAAGGTAAGGTTCTCATTAATATCGATCGTTATTTCGCTCAAAGGAATTTGATCGTTGATTGCTCCCATCAATGACTTATCGATGGTGATAATATCACTATCAGCCGATTTCGTCTTTAAAAGTAAGGATGTCAGGTTTGCTTGCGCATCAAAATCAATAATGAGTACTTTGTGTCCTAATTTAGCTAAGTTGTATCCCACCAATGCTGTCGTAGATGTTTTCCCCACTCCTCCTTTAAAGTTTGCAAAACTCATAACGGTTGCTTGCATAAAACGAACTCCCCCTAAATGTTATTTACCATTATCATACATGAAGTCGGGTAAAAAGTATACAAAACCTGCCCCAAAATGTTAAAAAACATTAGGATACTCCTTATCAAATAGGATTAAGCCCCCCAAAGTGTTAAAGTGTTAGAATGGTAAAATGTTCAAATGGTAAAGTGTTAGAATGGTAAAGTGGTAAAATGTTCAAATGGTACAATGTTATTTCTTCTTTTCGTTTGATTATAAAGGTTGGTAAATCAACAAAACAAAATGTCTCCCCCAAAGTGTTAGAGTGTTAGAGTGGTAAAGTGTTCAAATGTTAGAATGGTAAAATGTTAAAGTGTTTAAATGTTATTTACCACTTTAACACATCTTTTTTTTTTGGTTGAAAAACGTTTACAAACCATTGTTTAATCGCTATCTTTAGAACATGGTAAGATAATTGAATACAAAAAAAGCCCCGTAGACGCCAATCTACGAGACACACAAAACTTCACTGGTTTTATGTGTCTATTATACCAGCATCTTTTGGTGTTGGCAATAATGGGACTTTTTTAACACTGTAGGGGACAAGCTGCAGCCATGAAAAACTGGGACCAAGGGGACCGGTTACTCTCTAGCCGCCTCAATAAGTAGAGACAGGAGACCACTCAGGCACGTTGTTAGCTGCCATGAATGGCGTTTACAACCAATCACATGTTAGGTTTTGTATTTGTTACAGATAATAAAATATAGGATTTTATTTTTTAAATAAACAAGAAGACATTTATTACTTGATAGTCAGGTGATAAATGTCTTCTTGTTTAGGGGGGAGGAATAGTCATGACAATATCGCTTATACTGCAAAAAGGTATCAAAAAGCATAAGTATAAAAATAGTAAAGTTAGCTTGATGAAAGAACCAAATAGTGGTCGAAACGGCGCCATATTTGGTTTTTACAACAAACCAGCTATGAACGCTGGAAGAGGATTTGTCATGACTTCTGAAGAGGCAGTTTTGGAGAATGAATCCAGATTGACTCATTGGACGCCCAATGTCTATCGTTATGGCACCTACACTGATGCTAGTCGTTTAATCGTGAAAGGTCATCAGGAGCAAAATCTGTCACAAATAAACACATTTATTGTTGATATTGATACTAAGGAGACTCCGGTGGGTGAGCTTGTTCTAGCCTGCTTGGATTTGATTGGTTACCTTCCTACGCTCATTTTAGAATCGACAAACGGATACCAAATCTATTTTGTACTGGAAACACCTGCTTATGTGACGAAACATTCGCAATTTAAAGTCATCGCGGTAGCAAAGAAAATATCTAAAATGCTTCGCGAAACATTGTCTAAACACGTACCAGGAATCGATTTAGGATGTAACCATTTCGGCATTGCCCGTTTCCCTAATCAAAAAAATATCGTGTATTATGCTCCGGAACACCGTAAAAGTTTTAAAAATTGGATGGCGTGGTCCATGAAGATGGCATCCGATCAAGAGTTAGAAGCAAAGAAAGCTTCAAAATTAGTTATCTACCCGGATAAAAAAACGTATCGTCAGGTCGATGAACCGTGGTTCGAGTTATTGTTAAAAAAATCAAATATCGTGGGAGGGAAGGGTAAATTAGGGCGAAATAATGCGCTGTTTACGCTTGCTTTGGCATACTATTCTTCCGAATACAGCTACGAAACCTGTTATTTTAACCTTTTACAATTCAACGAACAACTGCAAGAACCATTAAAAACGGATGAATTCACGAAGGTATTAAAAAGTGCGTATTCTGGTCGCTACCAAGCAGCGCATCGCGATTTTATTTTGGAGTTGTGTAAAGAATGGGTTTCACCATCCCTACAAGAAAAGGATTTATTCATTTCAAGAAAAGGGTGGTGGAAGTTCAAAAAGCCGCGTGAACAACGAAAATATAGTCATTTAGAAGAGTGGGAAGCGGATTTTATGCGCTATCTGTTGCAAGAGACGCACACAGAGATGTATGTGCGTGCGTCCAAAAAAGACCTGGCTGAAAAGATTGGGATGCCATTACGGTCCTTCGATCGCTTGTTAAAGAAGTTAACCCATGAAAATAAGATTGTCCTGCGTGTTAAAAAAGGACGGAATGGCGGCTTGACCGTTGCCAGCGTTCATCAGTTGTTGGGTGCTCTTTTAGTAAAAAACAAAGAAGAAAAAGAACAGTATTTGGAACAACTGAAGCGTCTTTTTAATCGCGCCATCAGCTGGTGGGAGAACCTTTTGCCAGCTGATGATCGTCCACTCATTCAGACAACGCTACAGCTCGATACCGGTTAAAATTAAAAGATGCCAATTGCCTTTTACAATATATCTTTGATAATGTCTTTCTTTTTTTAGTGGCTGTGTCTATTTAGTGGCAGCGAGTTAGAATCATTTGTTTAAACTTAATCAGATGTTTTGTTTGAATATTTTCTGTATCTGTTTTTTTAGTTTGTATGTTAAGGGTATTGTTACGCCCATTTTTCTTGCGCTTTTGCAAGGTTGAACGAAGCAAAATGCTAAACGATGGGATAATGGTTGCTTTCTAACTTATTTTTTAGTCCAATAGAGACAGCAATTCTGTTAGAGACTGTTTGAAATACGTTTTTTAGAGAGGTGAAGGGGAATGAGCCAGGTATTAGCCTTATTGTTAGACGTTGAAGAAGAAAATATGGCCTGTTTTTATCTGCCGGAGGAGAAGAAAGAAGTCGGGTTTATGGTCAGTGATGATTTGATTGCGGAGTTTAAAGCAGCGCTGGAAGAAGAAGACAGTTATTTTGTTACAATTGATCCCGAGATGAAGCAGGTTGTCTGAGTGAACCGAAAGGGGAAGTGACATGGCTTATCCATATAAAAAGAAATCAGCGGAAGAACGTAAAATAGAAATTGATACGCTAACCGATCACATGAACGAAACCTTACAGAACTACGCCGTTAATCTGACGGACTTAAAAGCATTTCTGGCTTTCATGGACCAGTTCCGGGATTATTCGCTAAAGAATCAATTACTGATTCGATCCCAGTTTCAAGGCGCCTATGGTGTGGCTTCTTTTAAGACATTCAAGGATTGGGGATTCTCTGTTTTGAAAGGGGAAAAAGGGATCAAAATCTTTGTTCCGGTTGAAATTAAGCAATTTAAGACGAAACAAGGGACCTGGAAAAACATCAGTTATGCAACAAAGGAAGAACAAGCGTATTTAGCGGCACATCAAGATAAAATTGAAATCCGGAAGCGATTAGGCTTCAAACTGGGGACGGTCTTCGACGTCACCCAAACGAATGCAAAACCAGAAGATTACCCGACCTTATTCCCAAATCGAAAAAATGATTTCCACTATGCAGGGGAAGATTTGACCGTTTTAAAGCAAACATTGGTGCGTTATGCCAGTAACCAGAATATTCCTGTCGAGACGGCAAAGATTACCAATAGTGCGGCCAAAGGCTATTATCGTCCCGACACACACACGATTGTTTTAAGCGATCGCAACAGTGAAAGCGAAAACATTCATACGTTGATTCATGAATTGGCGCATGCTGTTCTGCATAATCAGGAAAAAATGGCTCAAAAAGCGGAGGATTTGCAACGGACACCTGTTATCGAATACCAAGCTGAAATGACGGCGTATATTGTGGCCCATCATTTTGGATTGGATACAGAAGTTCATTCTTTGCAATATACGGCGCAATGGACCAAGAATTTAAAAGAAGTGACACAACTAACGGAGGCATTAGAGGAAACCAGAACGGCTTCGTATGCGATAATTGAAGCCCTTGAAGCTATTTTGGAGAATGAATTGATAAATAACCAAGAAATAAAAGAAAACGCCCAGGAAGCTAAAAATAACGATTTTAGGGATCATTTATATGCAATCAAAACAATTGAACCGATTGCTTCAATCGGTAATAGTACGGTTTATGATTTGAAATTGCAGTCAGAAACAAACGAGGTGCAAAATTATCGGATCTTAACGAATCACTCACCGTCTGAAATAGGCGAAAAGTGGGCGGGATCAAAAACAAAATTGGAATGGAAAAAAGAAAACACACTCACAGACTTCCTCGAAAAGCACCCAGATGTGGCTTCTGGGGTAGCGAAATTTAAGAATCTGGAAAAAATTCTTTCAGGAAGCCCTGAACCTTTACCTATCTTTGTCGCAGCACGCCAAAAAGATTTGAATAACGAGATGTCACTGTGATTATAAAAAAATAAACGCAACAGACCATCGGCCAAAAGGGCTGGTTTCCGTTGCGTTTTTTTATTTGGAACTAGTTATTTCCCAGCTCCAAAATAGTGAGCAAATTGAAGCCAAAAAAGGGGGTTATTTTTTTGGCAAAAGTGCGAAAAAAAACAACAATTCCAACGATTTACAGCTCTCTTTGGGCTTGTTATCGTGCAATTTTTTGTTGCAGGAGTTGCTATTCTTTTTCGGCACGCCATTTCTCGACATCATCGTTCAACACTCTTTGAATGGACGGAAGCGGAGCTGAAAGCTGTTTTCAGGCTCAAATTTCGCTTCTGTGGCGTTTTTTTTCTTGTTTTGGGTTATTTCTCTCTTACAAGAGCGTACCTTATATTTTTTATTTTGTAAGGTCTTGCGGGTCAAGTCCTTAAACGTAGTTATTGGCTCACGAAGTAGTGGTTTGAAGAGCGGTTTTCAATGTTTATGGTACGCTAATTTATGTCCTATTTGCCATGAACACCACGCACGATGGTAACGTGTAGAAGTATTGCAAACGTCATTTATTTCACTACAAATACCTCTTATTACTGCATAGTAACAATCACTGTTATAAAAATTAACTAATTCGGCAATCTTTGCCAGTTCGCTTAAACCGTCGGTCATGATATCCCCCCCATTTCCAATTACTATTTTTCTTGTGAGAATGATCTATGTAGCAACATTCATATTTAAATAATAACTTAATTAAAAATGAAAGATATGATATAGTGATTTGTAATCGGTTGCAAAAAGAAGAGATAGAAAAAATATCGATTAAAGAAAGAACTGTAAATAGTAGTTTATTCAAGGGATAGGAGGAAAATATAATTGTTAGAAAGTAATTTAGCAAGATTGTTATCTCAACCTGGATTCAATATTACAGATGAAGAAAACAGATGCCTATACGATAAACTAAAAAAAACTATTAAATTCAAAAAAACCTCAACGGATGAAGTTTCAGAATTTTTAGTAAGTCATTATCAAGCCAAAAAAATTCCTAATGATTCTCCAATTATTAAACATTATAAAAGAACATTCTATGAGAATATAAAAGATACCTCTTCTTTTTCGCCTTTATCCGAGGAGTCTGTAAAATTTAAAGGTTACAGAATAGATAACGATACTGCTATCTTTTTTGAAAATAACTATGGTTACTTTGTGATTGACGGTATAGATAGTGTGAGAATAGATACTTTATTTAAAGATATTTTATTATTCAGAGGAATACAGGAAAAAGAATTGATTCAACTTAGATCAATAGCAATTAATTATATTTTATATATTAGTCAGGAGGAGATAATATGAAAAAGCATGCACTATTATTGACCGTGTTTTTTTCTTTTTTCTTAATAATTTTTAGCACCCCTGTCTTTGCCGATGAATTAATTAACCTTAATGCGGATGAAATTATTTTAGGACCTGATCCTCAAGTTATTGATGAGTTTGCAATTGATTTGCATGATGGGAGTATATTAGACGGAAATATTCAGCCTTACGCTATTGGAATAGATGTTATTAATTGTAAAGTAGTAGCTTCATATGATAGTAATGGATTAGATATCTACACAGAACTATATCCTACAGGGCTTACTTCACCAAAGTTTTATGAAATGACGGGACAGACTAAAGTGTATGTAACATCTCCTTATACAGGACCTCAATACGCATATTCACTAGCACAACGTACAACAAGTACTAGAATTATTGCTAAGTATATTGAGACAGAATTAAAGTTTAATTCTGGATATAAAATTCAAATCACTTCATCAGGTACAGTTTATGGAGGAAATATAGTGGGAGGAGGCGGCAGCTTTTCAAGAACAATTTCCAATGTAGTTATACCTTGATTATTATGGATTTATTAATATAAATGTGATTATTTAAAATTAAAAGGCAAACTAGCATATCGTTAAAACATAACTAATAAAAAGCAGACAGGGATAAATAGCCTGTCTGCTTTTTATTAAATTTACTATACAATCATGCTTTCTGATTCGATAGGATAGTTTAAAAAGTCGAAAACCTCACTTTACCTAAGTCTTATTGCCTTCCATTTTTGAGCGAAACTGTTCCAAACGCTGATCAAATTTAGCTTGTTCCTCTGCGGCAAGAGGTTTTTCTTCAGGTGGGACATAGCCCTCTTTTTCCCATTCTGGCAGTTTTTCTTTCCTAGAAACCTTCTTCTCATTTCGAGAATGTGATTTTTCTTCTTTTGTTTGTTGTTTTAATACCATGCGAGAAATCGTTCGAATCGTATGGTTCTGAAGCAAATGTAAAGGTATATCCTAAAACCTTGTTGCCACGTTTTTTTGATTTATTTTTTGTATTTTTAGATCTTCAAAAATATCACTTAATTCTTTTTTTATAGGATTAAGTACTTTTTGGTCTCTCTGTCCTACTTGGTAAGACTAAGGAAACCTTGCTCCGCAAGCTTCCAAAAGCATTAAAAAAATCAAAACCGTTGGCAGGAAAGATTTTTGGGCGGAGGAGCCTACTACTTCCTACTTCTTAACCGCGTCTTTTTCCTAAAAACCTTCTTTGTTACAGGCTCACTTCGTTCGTGCAGGGCAAGCCCTATATACCCAAAGGCGGATGTGTTATATTAATCAACGGCAACTTGCCCCTAAAGGGGGTGTTGTTCATGAAAGACTTGATTTCGTTAGTTATCGCACCACTTCTTGTGGGACTAATATTAGTATTGGTTGATCATTGGTTAGATGATTAGCGGTAACAAGCAAGTTGCCACCTAACCCACACGTCTGTCGTCGCAGCAGACGCAAAAAAAGCCACACCTATTCGTAGTAGGCGTGGCTTTGTGTCGTCCATGAGACTTAATTTCGTTATCGCAAAGTAATTATAACACGTAAAAAAAATGACAACAACACCAATGACTTTCCTGCTACAGCTCTCTTTGCGCTTGATCTCGAGCAATTTTCTGGCGCAGGCGCTCATAGTCTTTCTCGGCACGCCATTTTTCGACATCATCGTTTAACACTCTCTGAATGGACGGCAACGGAGTAGAAGGTCTATTTTCAGGCTCAAATTTCGCCTCTGTGACGTTTTTATTTTGTTTTTGGGTATATTTCCCTTACGAGAGCGCAAAAGCTCTAATTCAGCCTTAAAATTTCTTCTCAAGTGATCGAATATCTTATCTGTCGTCAATCCGTCAATCAGGGTAGTGGAGCGCACCTTGTATTTTTTATCTCGCAACAGCTTGCGGGACAAGTCTTCAAACGTGGTAGTCTGCCCACGAACCACCACACCAATCTGGTTTTCCTGCAACGTGTCTAAAAAGTCATCCCATGAGGTGGTGGTTTCCAAAGCAGAGGTTACTTCTCGTTCCATGCGCCCTTTCCAACTGTTTTGTGGGTTTTGGCGGTTATAAGCCGTTTTTTGCGTGATTTTTTCTTGTGACATGGGTTCCAGTCCGTATTCTCGTGCGATTTCGTCCGCTTTTTCCCTTAAAACAAAGAGATTCGGGTGGTTGTAATCCGCTTCTTTGCCTTGCTGATAGCGGTATTTGGACACGTCCATTTGGAATTTGGAGCCATCTTCCATGCTGACAGCGTTCATGACAATGTGAACGTGCAGGTGTCCCTGGTCGTCATGGACGTAGCAGACAGACTGATTATGCTTCGAGATCGCTTGTGCCATTTTAACGCCCATTTTCAGCGCTTTACGTTGGTGTGAAGGATTCTTAGGGTCTAACTCATCAGGAGCGAAGGAGAAGGTGAAATGGAGCGCCTGACGCCCTTTTTCCTTGCCATAAGCAGTACAGACACGCTCAAAATCTTTTTCAGCGGTATCGGCAAAGCAATGCACCCCTTCTTTCATGACTGCCTTCTTGTCGCAGTATTCAAGGGTGTTTTTGGCAGAGGTTGACCCGCCAATCAGCTTAAAAACACTCATTCTTGCGCCCCCTTCTCCATTTTTTCTTCAAACTTCTCCAGACGGGAGCGGATTTTTCCCATTTCGTCCGCAAGGCGGTTGAACGCTTTCGCTTCCTCTCCCGACTTCACAAAAAGTGCAATTTCAAGGTCAGGGTTACGATCCCTGCCAAAAGAAGCGGTATCGTGGGAAGTCGAATCGTAATACAGCTCTAAATTTTTGGCTCGGGCGATTTGGTTGAGGTTGCTCCCGATTTTCCGCAACTCCGCTTTTGTCCGTTGAATCTCCAGTATGTATTCGGAAATGGTAGCCATGACTTCCCTGTCCTCTTTACTGTCAATCGAGGTTACATCTACCGCTAATCGCTTGGCATACTGGTTCACACTTAGACCGACTTCTTTTGCGTTCTTTTCCGCCTTGTTATATTCAGCAGTATTCATGTAAAACTTAATCTGTTTATCTGCCATTCTTCTATCAACTCGTCTCTTTTTTAGTAAACTCAAAATAACATGAAACATGTATAGAAGTAAGCAGACTACACCGGTACCATTCCATGCGTTTGCTTCGCTCTCTCCTTCCATTTTCCGGTGTAGATAGAGTGAGGATTCCCCACGCCCCTTTTTGGTAAACAATCTTGACCGAACGTACAAACTCATTCATGATAGCTATATAGACACATAAAACAGTTATAGAAAAAGGAAGGAGAGAAAAGAACGTGGTAGAAAAAAGCGGACAAACACCCGAAGAAGTTATCGCCCAAATGAAGGCCGATATGGAGGCCAAATACAAAAAAGAACGAGAAGCATTAGCACAGAAAAAGAAGGAGGAACGCAATGCCATTCGTCGCATGGAGCGGAAGCTCAACAAAGAGGAACAGGACAAATTAGGTAAAGTCATTTATGACACATACGGCATAAAATCAGTAGTCACACTGAAAAATGAGTACGAAGTTGTCAAGAAGGGAAAATCCACCTCTGCGGTGCAGGAGCAAGCCATTCCTGCAGGAATGGTTCTAGTTCCCGAAGAAAAAATGGCATTGATCCAGTCCTTTTACAAAGAGACAGGCGAGTGGTGCTTGCAGAAACAGCAGGAAGGCGGATTGAAAGACACGTCTGTTCCTAATCGAGTAGCCAATTTCTTCCGAGAATTTTTTTCAAAATAAAAAAACCTCCCAGGAATAAGAGAAAAATCTTAATTCCTAGGAGGATTTACCTTTTTTATTGTAAACTATCTATTTCATATGTAGTAATTTCATTATCTGTTAAGACATTCGTTAAAATCGTATCATTTGAGCTTGAAAAGGATGTTGTATTATTTTCAAGGCGAATAAAAACATCATAACCATTAGCACCAAGGTACAAATCTCCTGTAAATTCATCTTGTTGTAAAGCTACTACATATTCATTACCAGGAATAAAGGTAAAATATCCCTCGCCTTTATAATCAAAATATGTTTGATCCAATTCTTCATCGGTTAGTTTATCCCATCCGTACTTTCTAACACGCTCAGGATCGGAAATCTCTATTTCTTGACGTGCCGAAACCAGACCGCCCCATTGATATATAGCTGTTTCACCACTTGATATTTTACCTGCTAATACTTCAATTATTTCAACGTGAATCGGTGTTACTGGTGTTCCCGATTCTGGATCAATAAAAAATCCCATTTCATTTACACTGTTCACGCGAATTGCTACGGCTAACTCAGCATCTTTGAATATTTCTTCAGGTTGTGAAACATCGAAAGCCCAACTATTTTCAATATCGACAGGAATAATTTCTTTTTCATTTTTTTCAAAAGCAACGCTATCTTCTGGAATCTCAGCATTATTTTCAGAAGTCATATTCTCAGTATTGGTGCATGCAGTTAGTCCTAGTATGGTAATAGAAGTAAATATAATTTGCTTTAACATGACAAACCTCCTCAATATTTTGCTCTTTAAGATTATTATATACCAATAAATTGAAATGCTTACAAAATAATCACGTTTAACTATTTTGTAAGCATTAGTATTCATATAGAAATTTTATTCTTGTTTGTTGCCCTTTTCTTTTTTTAAAAGGGGTCCATTTGCCTATTAAAAATAATTTTTGTCAAATTTACTGTTCGCATTTATGTCTGAAAGACATAGCAAGGGATGCAAATCCAAGTAAAGAGCCTAAAAGAGAAACAGCAATAATTTTAGCCGTTTTTTAAATCAAGGGATTTTTTCAGATATAGACATAAGTGCCTTCTTTAATATAATTTTCATAGTATTTTTATTCATAACGTGCTTTAAGAATATAAATAAAGGTAGTAAATACTAAAGCTTGTATTTACTACCTTTATTTCCATTTACATATTCAGAAAACATTTTTAACAATTCTTCGGTTTCTTCAACCGATAAATGCTCAGCCTCAAAATACTTTTCCAGGAGGGCACCTTTTTGAATCAAACGCCGAGTTCGTTTTTTTCGCTCTAGCTGACTGTCTCGGAGGAGCGAACGTTCAAGACAATTTTTTTCTTGTTCCAATTTTTTAATTTGTGGCATTTTTCTTCAACTCGTCTTCATTATTATCGAAGGGTTGTGTGTATGAATCGTCATAAAATGTTTTGAACTTGCTTGCTAAAGCTTTCATTTCTTTTTTATTTAGCTGGTCGTAATCCAAATCCAATACCGCTATTATTTCTTTCCCTAAATCCTGTTCAATCTTTTGTTTTTCTAATGCAATTTCCTCTTTAATTTTTTCCAGTTGTTCGAGTTTTTTATTTATATTTGCCATGGTTGTTCTCCTTTCACTTCTAAAAACACTCCATTGAGCTTTATTTATTCATCTTGATAAACCGCTTGAACGATCTTTTCTAAATGGGTCTGATTAGCATGAATTTTATTTAAGTGGCTTAAAATCCGCTTCAATTTTTCTTCGGTATCCTTTTTAAATTCATTTTTAGAAAGCAGATTGCTAAGTTCATAGCGGGCTAGTTTCAGTTGCGAAAAATTATACAATTCCTGATGGTCGGATTCCAAATTATTATTCTCGAGATACGTTACAAACTTTTCATAATCCATTACGTATTCCCCCTTTAATTGTTGCGATTGCTATATCTCACAAGTGACTGGAAGTGTTTCAAATTCCTATGATGCGCTTTCAAAGTAAGTATCCCACAACCAAATGACTATGGGAAACAAAAAGGACGTGATACAATAATCCCTGTAAAGGGCGCACTTATACTCCATCTTTTATTTCATAAAAATAGAGTTGCTAATTGTGCTCAATAATCAGCGTGGGGGTTAAAATTCACCTCCTGTTCATGTAGAAAAACCAAGATAAAAAAATGAAAAGGAGGTTCCGCTCACCATGGCTATTTATCATTTTTCCGGACAGATCATATCCCGCAGCAAAGGCCAGTCGGCGGTCGCCAGTGCTGCTTACCGCAGCGGGGAAAAACTATATGATGAACGGTACGGACAGACCAAGTTCTATAAACGGGAAGTAGCACCCATTACTTTTATTCTCAAACCGGATCATGCACCGGAATGGTGCTTGGAACGGGAACGCTTGTGGAATGAAGTTGAGAAGCATGAGAAGGCGAAAAATTCGCAGCTCGCACGTGAATTCAACGTGGCCTTGTCGGTTGAACTATCCGTGGACCAACAAGTCGCCTTGACCAAGGAATATTGCCAAACAGCCTTCGTTGACCGGGGGATGGTGGCGGATGTAGCAATTCATCTGGACGACGCACACAACCCGCACTTTCACGTGATGCTGACGACCCGTCCGTTTGATGAAAATGGAAATTGGGGCATTAAATCCCGAAAAGTTTATTTGTACGATGAAGAAGGTAATCCGCTTTATACGAAGAGCGGCTATCGCGCCAATCGGAAGGAGAATGTGACCGATTGGGATCATAAAGAGACCATGCATGAGTGGCGAAAAGGATGGGCCGATTTAACAAATACGTACTTAGAAAAAAATGGCTTTTCCGAACGTATCACTGAACAATCACATGCTGCTTTGGGCCGCGTTGACCAACCGACTATCCACGAGGGCGTTGTTGCCCGTGAGATGACTAAAAAAGGAAAAATTAGCGATCGCGTCCAGATAAATGTCTTGATTAAAAAGGAAAATGCCACTCAAGAAATTTTACAAGATGTGAAACAAGACCTGCGGTTTACAGAAGAGAGGGAAGGGATTCAGCGCCTGCTTTCGCCGAACGAGAAGAAACAAATTGCAGCTTTGTCAAAAGAACTCAAGCTATTTATCAGCTATGACAACCTGGTCGAAAAGAAGCGGATTTTGGTCAACTGGCTCACGAACGAAAAGACGGCTGTCTTGTTTTCCGATGGTCCCTCACGAATCGAAACCATCCTATCTCAGGATGAAAAAGTGGAGGAAGCCTTCACACTCATTGCCAAAGAAAGCAACCGGATGATGGCCCGTTACTATCCTGAATTACAGGTCGATCAACTCAGCCAACATGCCATTAACCGTTTAGCAGAAGAAACGATGCAGCGCGAACGCCCGCTAACCAAAGAAGAAACGAATCAGTTTTTAACGGTGGAAACCAATCAAGAATTGGCCACATACCTGAAAATCATTGCGAAACAACCGCTGGAAACGTATGATGAATACAACAAACGTTATAATCGCTTACAGACGCAACTGGAAACCTTCAAAACCAACTATCACATTGCTCATTTTACGCCGGAAACGTTGCAAAGTCTTACTTCCGAACAACAGGCGGCACTGAAGTATATTGTGAAGGATTTCGAACGCACCAAACTCGCCTTGAAAGTGATTGATGGCTACTACGAGGCCAAAATCAACCGCGTTTTCCCAACCCTGGATGTGGCAGGATTATCCATTCACGAGCGCATTTTATACGGAGATGCGATTGATTATTATGGCGATCGTTTAACGCTTTCGACCTTGCAGAACATTCATGAACACCCTTTATTCAAGTATGATGATAGTGCTTATGAACTACTGGCACGCTATTTGAATGAACCACGCCAACGAAGCGCCATTCAGGCAACATTGGCTGCAGATTATCCGACTCTGGCCGAAGAATTACAAGATCCGCGCCTGCGCACGATGGTATGCAATGAAGTGTTGGAAAAAGGGTTGGTTGCTGAACAAATTGTGACAGATTACGTACAAACGCTTCAAAAAGAAACAATCTATCCAGAATTTCAACCACAAAAAGTATCCCTTCTTTTCCGGACCCTCTTCCGTCCACAAAGATTGGAACAAATTCTGAAGCAAATCGCCTATGAAGAGGCACAACAGATTCATGACCAAGAGCGCCAACACAAAAAAGCCCTCCGGAAAAAGAAACAGAATCGGATGAAAGGGCTGAGAGGCAATCGTTAGAGAGGAGCCCCCTTTTGAAGATAAAGTTTTCTTTTACGGACCAAAACTATCAAGAGCTTGTCCAGCGCGCCAACTTCTTAGGTATTTCTCGCACAGCCGCTATCTTGTTACACTTGTATCTTTATGAAGAGGCATTTTCAGATCTTTCTCAAGATGATTTGCAAGTGAAGTTAGATGTATTTGAACCAGATCGCAACACCCTTCAGGTGCTCGTACCAGACGCGCTTGTAGCTACATATGAAAATCATAAGACCTATTTCCTTTCCAGAAGTGCTTATTTCACGGGTTTTTTAAATGCTGTTTTAACGAAAACAACCGGTAAATGGCGAACAAGTGCTCTCCTCTTGGAACGGACGCCTACGACGGTTAACTTAGACGAGAAAATAGCGAATCAGGTAGAGGCATTCTCACAGCAGACGGGTCTGCAATTCTCCGTTATCGCAACCTATTATCTCGCCTATGCGCCGCTCGATGTGGAAGGGCGACCATGTGAAGCCACGGAGAAAGTCCAGTTTGGTGTGCGCCTCACTGATTGGGCACACATCCGTCTAAAAGAGCGTGCGTACGCGATGAATCAAAAACCCAATCAAGTCCTTTCAATCGGGTTCCAGGATTTTTTACAAAAAAAGATTTTTCCCAGGGGTTATTAGTTGTATTCTACTCCTGTGCCCTTTATTATATCAATAAAGATAAAACAATCGTAATTGATATAAACAAAAGTAGGTGAGTTGATGATTATCGAGAAATGGTCCCACTCAACGTCACCGGTCCTTATTCTGCGCAACGACGAGAAAGGCCTGCTATACAATCATGTGCTCCAAACAAAATCGTATGCGGAACAAAAACGACTCTTACAAGAAGAAGGACAGCCACTTGCGACCTTACGCAAAGCTCTTTTGGAACAGGAAGCCAATCGCACTGTCACCATTAACCCAGTTCGTTTGCAGCGCTTTTTAGAAAATCGCGGTGAACGAGAATCCATTTCAAAGGTCAAGACCATTGATTTTTCAAAATTTCATATGCACACGAAAGCCATTTTTAATGAATTAACGTTTATTGGTGCGAGCGTCGCGCAAGGATTTATTGAATTTTATGGGATTGAGATGGCCGGTATTGTTGAAGCCTATGAGCGCCGCTTACGCATTATCGAGGAAGAGGAAATGGAAACCGGCAAAAGGTCTGTTTATATCGGTAAAATTTCCCAAGGAAACGTCCGTTATTTTTCGCCCAATTTAGAAACGATTGAATCCGCCCAAGAGACCCTCCGTCACTTTCAAGAGAAGCAGGCAATCAAAAACCGCGTTGCGACTGATTCCCCGTCTATTGCCTTGACCCGGAAAAGGGAGGATGATCCTTATGAAAAAGAATAGAATGGCTGTCATTGGTACAAGTTTAGCAGGATTCTTTGTTATGAATCCTGTTCTTGCTAGTGCAAATGCAGCCCAAGTTGAAGCCAAGCTACAAAATGCTGGAAACGTCGTGCAATCCATTTTAACGGGATTGGTCGTTCTGGTGGGTGTATGCGTGGCTCTTTTTATTATCATCAAACGCCTGCCGCAGGCAGATAATCCCCATGAGAAGAACGAAGTCTACCAAGCAGTGGGCCGTGTGGCCGGACTCGTCGCATTGGCAGCAGCCGTTGTATGGATCCTGCCATGGGTATATGGTCTATTCGTTTAAAAAAGGGGGATGAGAACGTGGCAAAAAAAGGCAAAGAATTTATCTTCGCTGACAACGTGAACGCGTCCTATGGTGCTTTTTTTGGCTTAAACCTGAAGGATTTGGTGAGCTTAGTACCAAGTTTTATTCTCTCGCTCTTATTACTGGCCATACCGCCGTATACGCTTATTTTTATGGGGATCAAATTGTTCCTCTTTTTCTTGATTAATGTCGGGGCGATTGCCATTAAAGTCTCCCGTCCAGTCAAATACCGGAGCAACATTACCCTGCACCGCTATCTGAGTTTTAAGAAACAATACCAGAATCGGCAGAAGTTGTTTTATATCCGTCCGGTCCAAAAAGCAGGTGATGGACGATGATGGTCTTTAAGAAAAATAAGGCGAAACCGAAGCCGAACTTAAACCCGTTATTCGATTATGAGCCGCAACAACTGGAAATCGGGAAAGAAACGTTGCATGAGATGAGTTTGATCCAGGCACAATACTATGATTTTCTAGTTACGAAGACCGGTTATCTGGTTTGTCTCCTCAAAGGGACGGGAATCAACCTTGATTTACTCAATGCCAGCGAACAAGAGGATGTCTTCAACGAGTTCAACGCCTTTCTAATGAGTACGTTGGAAGAGGCGGACGTGCACCAGTATCTGGACATGACGATTCCGGTCGCGTTTGACGACTACGTTCTATTCTGGAAAAAGCGCTACTTACACGTCCTGGAAGAAGAACCGACTAACGTGGCCAAGATTACCTTGATTGCCAGTTATGTGGACTATTATCAAACGTTGCAGTCTACGAACGAAATGAGCACAAAAGTCCACGTGATTGTTTTACGAGAAAAGCTGACCGACAAAACCAAGACCAGCCTGGAATTAGCCGCGGCCCATTTGACGGAAAAGAGCCAACATTTTATCCGCGAACTGGAAAGCAGTCTGGAAAGTTACGATATGGAAGTGACACGACTCAACGCCCATGATATCCGAGGGATTTTGAAGCACCTCTTCAATTTTTCTCAGCATTGAAGGAGGTGCCGATATGCGATTCTTTAAGAAGAAACAAGAAACAAAAGTGGAACGCCCCGTTTCGACCGAAGACTTGAGTAATCTGGACGACTTCCTGGACCGCAACAGTTTAGATGATGTTTACCCGTTCGCATTCGAGGAATTTTCCGATCATATCGAAAGTGGCGATAACTTCATTCGCGTCATTGCGATTGTCGATTACCCGAAAGTACAATATGGCAACTGGTTATCCGAATTGAAGCGTAAAAAGGGAAATATCACCATTGTCCAGTTTCTGGAAGGCAGTTCCTCGTCCAAGATGATTACTCACTACAATGACACAATCAAAAACAAGGAAGCCGAATTACTTAAAACCTATGACCCTCTCAAACAGAAGAAACTCAAACAGCAAATCGATACCGCCAACCGTCAATTGGATAAATACCTGGAAAATCATTCCGGATATATCTACCAGTACACCTACCTCTATCTCCAAGCCCACACGCTCGCACTTCTTGACGATTTGACGGACAGTATCCAAAAGACCCTGATCAAGTTGCAGATGAAAGCCATTACCCCGATTAAAGGCATGTTCCAGACCTTCTGGTCCGCCATGCCGATTGCCGAAAATTTACTCAAAGATTATACCTACAAAGAATCGAATACCGAAATCGCGTCCAGCATGTTTTCCTTTGATGACGCCGAAATCTTAAACCTTTCGCCACGGAGTGACGTAGAAGGCATTAACCGCGATACCAATAGCCTGGTGGCCATTGATTATCTCGACAAAAAGCATTCCCTTAACCAAAATATGGTGGTCATTGGAACCAGTGGGGTCGGTAAAACAACCTACATGATCCAAAAGATCCTGCGGTATGTGGCGAAAGGCGTGAAAGTCTTTATCGTCGACCCTGAAAATGAATATTCAGCGATTGTCTCCCTGCTCGGCGGCACGGTCGTCCATTTGTCGTCCAATGCGCAAACGAAAATCAATCCGTTGGAGATTTTTTCGGAAGACATTGCCGATATGGACGACGATATTCCCGTCACGATGGAATTGCTCTTAAAAGATAAAATCCAGCGCGTGAAAGGCTTCTTCCAAGTGTTGAAACCGGATCTCACGCAAGTGGAAAAGGCCGTCATTGATACCGTGTTAAGGCGCACGTATGAAGCGGCTGGGCTGTTTGACGCTCCTAGTACCCACGAACTGACGTCAACGGATTATCCCGTTTTAGCGGACGTTTACCAGCAACTGGAGCGCTTGAAACAGGAAGATGCGGACCGCTTTCGTATTGTCCGCGATTTTTACTATATCCTGGAAAGCTACGTCCACGGTTCGACGACCTTGTTCAATGGGCATACCAATATCGATATCACGGCAGATTTGGTTTCCTTTGATTTAAAGGCCTTGCAAAGCGAAGCGGACGTCCAAGCCGCTGCCTATTTGAATACGTTCAGCTTTTTGTGGGATGAAATCACCAAGAACCGGCACGAAAATATCAAACTATTCGTGGACGAGTTCCATTTTCTGACCCTGAACCCGGATGCTGCGCAATTTTTTTACCAAGCCTTTAAGCGTTTCCGGAAGTATAACGCCGGGGCGATTGCCGGTACCCAGCAGATCCAAGATGTGTTGGACGGGACCATGACCGACGGTCGCAACGTCGGGGAAGCCATTATTGGCAACAGCTACACGAAAGTGTTCTTTGGCCTCGATGATAAAGGGGTGGAAGATATCACCGAAAAATTGCGGATGAACTTCTCCGAGAAGGAAAAGAAGTTGCTGGCACGCCGGAAACAAGGGGAAGCGCTCATGATCCATGGCTCCCAACGTGCCTTCATGAAAGTCGCCTTAACAGAAGAAGAGTTACGTTTAATCGATTCCGATCAGTACGCCGAACGTTACCAAACGGACCCACACGAAATTCCAGCCTATGAAGAACGGATCCGCATGACCCCAAGTGAGCTGGCGGAAGTCCACAACTTCTCATACGAGTAAAGGAGGGATGAGAGGTGCTGAAAAAGAAGGCGTTTCAAATTTCCAACTTTGAGTTTGGCAGCAGCCAACTTGAGGCGGATCAACTGGTTTTAGAACTCTCGAAGGACCAATTTTCTTATCATAAAAGCAGCGAGTTGGCAGAGGTTCAACAATCCCAACCTCTGTTTCTAGATTTGATGGGCGTTCAAGAAGACGACACGCATGTCACCTTGACGTATCAACTGACGGAACATTTGAAGCCGATGCGGGCTTTGCAGAAAGAGGAATATGCCGTCAAATTAGCGATTTGCCAACAAGTTATGCGTGACAATATCCTAGAAAAAACGAACGACTATGTGAGTATTCACCCGTCTACCGTCTTTTACTACCCGATGCAAACCGTTCGCTACACCTACCGCGCCAATGCGGTTATGCCCCGGGAAGGGAAGTGGGTGACGGTCCAACGCTATAAAGCCTTGATCCTGTCCATTTTGACAAGTGTCAGTTACGAGATTTGTTTGACCGACACGGTGAGTGTCAGTCGCAAAGGCAATGCCTTGATTCAATCCATTGCTGAAGCGCAGACACCGTTGGAGTTGACCGAAATTATTGACGATGCCTATAACTTTGTCGTCTATGCCTATATTCAAAACCGGACCAATTTCACGACGGGATTCAAGAAGAAAACGATTTATGGCATGTTGACGAGTGCCGTTCTTGTCCTGACCGCGGTCGGCGTGACGAAATACCTGGCTGATCAGGAGCGAAATGAAGTTGTGGCCGCTATTGAGTCCCACCTCGTGCAACAAGAAAACGAAATTCAGGCACAGAACCATTTATTAAAGGGAGACTTTTCGCAGGCGGTGCAGCTCTATCAAGAAGCCGGAAAAGAAGCAGCTTTTCTGGCCGACCTGTACTTCCAAAACGGTCTCTACCAAGAAGCGCTGGATCTGGACCCTGCCTACTTGGAACCTGTCATTCAGACACTTTATGCCAACGGCGAACAAAGCCGTGTTATCGATTTGACCCTGCCAGAAGAAGCAGCTGACTTACAGGCATTGTTGCAGTTAGAAAAACACATTGTAGCCTACAACACGGAGGCCCTCTTGAACGCTTTGCCGTTTTTAGAAAGCGAAGCAACCGCCACACGGATGGGGGAAGCATTTTTGGCGAATAATCACCTGCCTGGCGTGGAGAAGGTACTGGAGAAGTTTTCGATTACTACCTTGAAATTAGAACTAGCGATTCGCCAAACCGAAGCCGACTTAGCGCAGGCTGAACAGGCCCTTTCGGAAGTAAAAGACGATGATAAGCAGAAAGAAGAAAAGAAAAAAGTCCAAGAGCACACGATTACCGAACTCACCAATCGAAAAGAAGCGTTGCTGACCCAATTGAAGCAAGAAAAGAAGGTGGGCGATCGGGATGGATAGAGGTGAGGCGCCATGGCCCAGCTAGCTGTTTACCGCGTGAAAGCCAAGTTTTGGAGGACTATTATCTGGCTTGTTTTAGGGCTGTTGCTGTTTATTAGCATTGTCTTCTCCTTCTTCTCCCTTCCTAGTGTGCCAACAGGCTTATCCAACCGGATTCCGGCCACGGTTTGGACATACCGGGAGGTGGTGGAAGCCGAACTGGAGGCATACGAATTAGAGGGATATACCGATCTTATTTTAGCCCTGATTACGGTCGAAAGCGGTGGGGTCGGCGGCGATATCATGCAGGCCAGCGAGAGCCAAGGGTTGCCACCCAATACCATTGCCGATCCCTTGTATTCCATTGAAGTGGGCGTGGCCTACTTTTCGTCCCTGGTTAACGAGATGAACGAAAAGGACGTGGATATCCAAACCGTCCTTCAGAGCTATAACTTTGGCGCTGCCTACATGGATCACGTCGCTGAGAACGGCGGGAAGCATACCCTGCCGCTGGCAGAAGCCTATTCCAGAACGGTTGTCGCGCCAAGTTTGGGAAATACCAAGGGGGAAACGTATCCGTACCCCCACCCTTTGGCGAAAGACCGAGGCGAATACCTCTATAAAAATGGTGGTAATTTCTATTATGCCGATCTGGTTTTTAGCTTCCTGACGTCTGCGGTTGATGCGGGGATGGTTGCCTATCCGGTCGCGGATCTGGTGATCACCTCTGCCTATGGGATGCGGATCGATCCGGTAACCGGGGAAATCCGGCACCATAACGGCATTGATTTTGCCCCGAGAAATGGAGGAACGCCACCCATTTATGCCACGAAAGCCGGCACTATTGTCGAAGCACGCTTTGATTTTTCTTACGGCAATTATGTCAAGATTGACCACGGGGAAGGCGTTCAAACGTTGTACGCGCATTTGTCCCGGTTGGACGTTTCCGTGGGGGACCGGGTGGAAACGGGCGATATACTGGGCCAAATGGGGACGACCGGGAAATCAACCGGCGTTCACCTGCATTTTGAAATCTGGCTCGATGGCAACCGGGTTGATCCAACCCCGTATCTGAACCAGGAAGGAGGCGTCGAATCGTTATGAATTTGAACCGGATCTGGTTAGGCGTCTTGTTGGGAATCCTTTTCCTCCTGATGGGCGGCTCGCTCGTTTATACTACCCTTGAAAACCAAGCGCTCAAAAAAGCTGTTGCGGAAACACAAGACGTGACCCATGAAGCAGTACAAGAAGAGGGACTCCCTCCTGTTGGAGAAGAAGCGGCACAAACAACTGTCAGCGGGAAAGCCCTTTTTGTGGCAGGCGTCTTTCAACGCTTTCTGCCTTATAACGAGAAAACCTACCTCTCTCGCTTTGAGGAAGTAGAGGGAAAAGTGACGGACGAGGTGCTGGCAGCGTTAAAAGGAATGGTGGCGACGATTGATCCCGCTATTCCCGTTCAAAACACCTTGCATGATTTAGAAGTCTACACAAATGGGACCAACAAGAACCAATTTTTGGTCATTGCGACGGTTTCCCTCCAGGTGGGTGAGGGTGTGGATTCAACCTACACGCAGGTCTATCAAACCACCCTGGAAGAGGAAGGGGCTTCTTACCGAATCAACCGCATTGACTCCCTGGGTGGTATCGCGCCCTTTGATAGGGAGTAGCTGGAAAGGAAGGTATGTATGAAAAAAATAGGAAAGCGGCTCGTGTGGTATGCCGTCACCGTCTTAATATCTTTACTTTGTCTCCTGATCCTGACGCAGCTGTTGGTCACCTTTTCCGCTTTGAAGTTTGATTTCACGACGGATGACTTAGGGCGCGTCGTGCAGGAAACGGCGTTTCACCCCATTCAAACCGCGCAGCAACTGATTGCGGACCGCAATCCGCTTTTCCTGATGGGAAGTGTGGTGATCCTTCTTTACGGGATTTACGTGCAGATCCGCTTTTATCGTGGGAAGAAAGAGGGGTGGGAAGTGGACGAGCAGAACCAATACCATGGTTCCGCCCGTTGGGCACGGCCGAAGGAAATCTTTGACGGGCAGAACTTTGTGGCCAAGAGTCAGGCCGAGATTTTGAGTGCATTTTCGGAATCATTGAAAGATTGAGAGAGGAGGGCTCCTATGAGTGGCACGATATTAGGCATTTACAAGAATAAATTTGTCGTCCAGCCGACCGAATCCAAGCCCAACCGGAATGTCTTGGTGTTGGGCGGACCGGGTTCCTATAAAACGCAAAGTTATGTGATCACCAATATCTTTAATGAAACAGAAAACAGCATGGTCGTCACTGACCCCAAAGGCGAGGTCTATGAATACACAGCCGCTGTGAAGATGCGCCAAGGGTATGATGTTCGCGTCCTGAACTTCGCCAACATGGTGGCCAGTGATCGCTATAACCCGCTTGATTATGTGTCCAAGGACGGGGAAGCGACCACGGTCGCCACGAAAATCGTGGACGGGAACAACAAGGACGGGAAAAAAGATGTCTGGTACTACTCCCAGATTCGCTTGTTAACCGCATTGGTTCTCTATGCGGTCCATGAATTACCGCCTGATGAACGGAATATCGGCGGCATTCTGGATCTTTTGCAGGCCTACAACCCTTCCGAGGGGGAAGCAGGGGACAAAGGATTGGACGATCTCTTCGCGGTACTGGACTTCAAGCACCCGGCGCGGCGTGCCTACGAACTGGGATACAAGCATGCGCGCGGGGAAATGCAAGGCAGCATTATCATGTCGCTCCTCACGACACTGGGGAATTATGTGGACGAGGAAGTAAACCAGTTTACCCGATTTTCGGATTTCAATCTCCAAGACATTGGCAAAAAGAAGCTGATTCTCTATCTCATCTTGCCGGTGATGGACAATGAGTTTGAAGGCTTAACTGCCTTGTTCTTCACGCAGCTGTTTGGGCAGCTGTATGCCCTGGGGAAGGAAAACCACGCCAAGGTGCCACAACCGATTACCTTC
This sequence comes from Jeotgalibaca caeni, assembly GCF_028863945.1. Taxonomy (GTDB): domain Bacteria; phylum Bacillota; class Bacilli; order Lactobacillales; family Aerococcaceae; genus Jeotgalibaca; species Jeotgalibaca caeni. Next base: position 25,409 of record NZ_JARBEA010000015.1, read on the forward strand.
ATTCTGGACGAGTTTGTGAACCTGGGAAAGATTGAGGGCTATGAAGAGTTTCTGGCCACCTGCCGGGGGTATGGGATTGGCGTTTCGACCATTATTCAAACCATTTCGCAACTCCAAGACAAATACGGCAAAGAAAAAGCAGAAAGTATCCTAGGGAACTGTGCTGTCAAGTATTGCCTCAACGCGTCTAACAACACGACCGCCGAATATATCGTCAAGGAACTGGGCAAAGCAACGGTCCGGGTGGAAACCGAAGGGGAGAGCACCCAACACGGCAAGGAAAATACGTCGAACAGTGTCAGTGCCAATGAAAGTTATACGAGCCGGGATCTCATGACTGTGAGTGAAGTGAAGCAGCTGCCCGATGACACGGGGCTACTCCTATTCTTGAACAAGCCCCCCTTAAAGGTAAAAAAAGCAATCCAGTTCAAGATTTTTCCGCAACCGGAGGAATTGTTGAACCAAACCCACTACCGCTCGAAGCCGACCGAGGAGCAGCTATTGAACTTTGAATTGAAAAAGAAAGCGTATGCCGACCAACGGAAAGCCGCGGTTGTAGTGGAGGAAGAAAAACGGGAAGCAATCAAAACAGAGAAACGCCTGAAACAAGAACAAGCAGCAGCGCAAGAGGAGCAAGAGTTACTCGAATTTTTCGCGGAATAGAAGGGATGGTTGGCTATGAAGAGACTAGGAATCAGTGTTTTAACAGGGATTACCTTATTACTGACTGCCTGCGGCGGCTTTGAACCTGAAACAGCATTGAATGAGAGCAGAGATCAACTCACTGCCTTCTTTACTAGCTATGAAGATGATGAAGTCGTAGCAGATTATACGACAGAAAGCGTCACAGCCTTTTTGGAAGGCGACATTTCACAATACTTTAGTGATAACTTCAAAGAAGAAATTCCAGAATTGGTGGAACAGATTCCTTTTGAAAATACTCATCTCGACCCATTCCCTAATGAATTAGACTTCTTAAGTAAGTTAGAAAGTGAAGTTAGGTGGGTTGAATACAAGATCAATGATTATGAAATCAATTCTGAAGATGAGCAAGTTGAATTTTTTGTAGAAAGCAAAGAGTTTGGCATTAATTCCTCATCTGTATCAATCACTATGACTCAAGAAGGTGGCAATTGGAAAATCCTTAGCGTTGACGATTAGGGGTGTCATAGATGGGGAATAGAATATTAGAAATGTTCCAGGAGTGGGTCCAAGATGGTACCACAACACTCTTTAACATCTTATCAGAGTTTATATTTGGATATGATGGTCTTAATGGCTTTGCGACAAACCTATATGGTGTATTTGTATTTTTTGGTGGCATTCTATTAGTAGTAATGGTTCTAGTAAAGATTCTAATCTATCAACTAAGTGAAGCGGAAGGATCTGCTGAGGCTGATATTTGGTCGATTATTATAAATGTATTGAAATCATCCTCCATGGTTATCGTCTTGCCAGCCTTATTATTCTTCATTATGAATCAATTCGTCCAGCCAATAGGTGACTATATGTTTAATTCTGTAGGTGGTTTAACCATTGAGGATTTAGAAAGTCTTCAAGCCAGTGATAATTTCGTACAGATATTCAATACTACCTTTAGTACATTAGTAGCTAGTATTCTTATTATGGTAGTCATAGGTGTGTTTTTAGTGAAGGTCTGCATTGTCCATGCGGAACTCTTGATCTTGGAACTTACGAGCGTTTTTGCGGCAGTAACCATTATCAATGATGAATACAACTATATGGGGATTTGGTGGCGAGAATTTTTGAGTCAGATTGTGACCTTATTACTGGAAATCGTGTCAATGTTATTGTTTACGCAGATTCTCATGTCAGATGAATTCAATTGGGTGAAGCTAGCCGGATTAATTGGGATGGGGTTTGTCATTATCAAAGGTCCGAGTGTAGCAAAATCCATGTGGTTCACGACTGGGAGTGGAAGAAGCACAATTTCAGGTGCTAAGATGTTGGCGAATGCTGCGATTCGGAGAAGATAAATGTTTTGAGTCGCTTAAATGATTATTTTTCGTTTTAGGAACTTTTTTATTTACTCAAGAGGTATTAAAAGCAACACTCTCAACCCCCCAATAAGAGTGTTGAGAGTGCTGCTTTTAATTTTAGAACGAGAGACTGTAATGCATCATTTAATTTTTCACCAATTCTTTGGTCGTTTTGTCTCTGAATGTCAGTTCTAAGTTCAAACCGTCTGCAATTTTGGTAATGGTTTTTAACGAGGGAGTATAAGAAAAATTTTCTACTCGAGCGATTTGAGCCTGGGAAACATGCACCTTTTCAGCTAATTCTTTTTGCGTCATTTTTTTTTCTTTACGCAAGCTAGCTAATAGAGCGGTCAATTCAATTAGATTTTTATCTTCTTGCGAAATGCTGCTAATATCTTTCTTTACATCGGTCCATTTCATATTAATTATCCTTTCTTACGTTCTAGCCAATCAGCTAGTTCACGTTTCGCTTGTTCGATTTCATTTTTGGGCGTCTTTTGTGTTTTTTTTCTAAATTGGTGCAATAAAAGCAACTGATTATCTTCTAGCGTTGCGAAAAAGACCCGATTAGGGATGGGGCGTAGTTCCCACAGTTTCCCGTCAATTTGTTTTACTAGCGGTTCTCCTACAAATGTGCCATCATATTCAAGGCGTTCCATTTGGTAGTAGAGCTTTTTTAAAGTTGACTTGTTTTCTTTTGTTGGATTACTATCTAATTCTTTGATCCAATCCATGATTTGACTTTTCCCTTTTTTATCTTCATAAATTTCTATTTCGTATTTTTTCATAGAAACTCCGATCACGTTCTGTATAATTAAACAATATATCAAACTTGATATATTGTCAAGAAAACAAAGAAAGAAGTGAGCGAATGAGTAAAACCGTTATTTTAGCCGAAAAACCCAGTCAGGCGTCCGCTTATGCAGACGCTTTTGACCATTCCGAGCGTAAAGACGGCCACTTTGTGGTATCGGACAAAGAATTTGCGAATGCCGTCATCACGTATGGATTTGGTCATCTCGTTTCTCTTTTTTCTCCAGAAGATTACACGAAAGAATGGAAAAAATGGAGTCTGCAGACACTACCTCTCTTACCAACGGAATACCAGTTTAAAGTCAGTGACGGAAAGAAAAAGCAATACACCATCGTTAAAAAGCATTTAGATGAAGCAGAAACGATTATTATCGCCACTGATGGCGATCGAGAGGGCGAAGCGATTGCACGTTTAATCATTAATCTTTCAGGAAACGACCATAAGCCACTCAAACGCCTCTGGATTAATTCATTGGAAAAAGAAGAAATAAAAAAGGGATTCCGAAACTTACGTGATGGAGAAGCCTTCTATTCCAGCTATAAAGAAGCCGAAACCAGGCAAATCGCTGATTGGCTAGTGGGCATGAACCTTTCCCGCCTTTACACGCTCTATATGCAAAAAAACGGGATGAAAGGTGTTTTTAGCATTGGACGCGTCCAAACACCGACGTTGTATCTGATTTACCAGCGGAATAAAGAAATTGCGGCCTTCGTCAGCAAACCTTTTTATGAATTATATGGCAGATTTAGTCACGAAAAAGGGGTCTATCAAGGAAAATATGCGGAGCGTTTTGACAGTGTAGCCGATTTAGAAACCTTTAAAGAGAAGCATACGCTAAGTGATTCGGCTCCTGGACAGATTAAATCAGTCAAAACGGAAGAAAAGAAGCAGTATGCACCAAAACTTTTTAGTCTTTCAGATTTACAAGCAACAGCGAATAAACGGTTTCATTATGGCGCTTCTGAAACTCTAAAAATCGTGCAAGGTCTGTACGAGAAAAAGATGGTCTCTTACCCCCGTACCGATACGAATTATATTGGTAGTCCGGAGTTTGACTATTTAAAAAACGCTCTTCCAAGCTATTTGAATCTGGTAAACGAAACCATTGACGAACCGCAGCTAAAAGAAAACAAGCGCTATGTCAATGGCGCAAACGTCCAAGAACATTATGCCATTATTCCGACGCGAACGTTGCCAAACTTCCAAGCTTTATCTCAAAAAGAACGAAATATATATGAATTGATCCTGTATCGTACGTTGAGTATATTTGAAAAACCTTATGTATATAATGAAACAATCATTGAAACCACCGTCAATGCCGTTTTGTTCAAGACGACAGGTAAAGTAGAAAAAGTGATGGGATGGCGGAAGTTTTACAAAACCGAGAAAAAAATGAAAAAGACGAAAGAAGAAAATCAAACACTACCTACTGTAAGAGAAGGTGACTCGGTGGTGAGTCACTTTTACGCCCAGGAAGGAAAGACCCAGCCACCTAAGTACTACACAGAAGGAACACTGATTACAGCTATGAAAAATGTGGGGCGCGACGCCGAAGATGAAGAGAATAAAGTCATCTTAAAAGAAACAGAAGGTATTGGGACGGAAGCGACACGTGCAAGTGTGATTGAAACCTTAAAAAAGCAAGACTATATCACGCTTCAGAAAAATGACATTCTGGTTACGCCCAAAGGCGAAACGCTTTGTGAAGTCATTCAAAACGATGAGATAGCCAATGCCGCTATGACCGCCAAATGGGAAAAGTACCTTAAAAAAATACGCAACCATGAAGGCACGCAAGAAGCGTTCTTGAATAGTATTACAAACTTTATTCACCACTTAATTCAAAAAGTCCCTGAGACATTTGAAAACAGTGGCGTAAAGGTATATGTTGAAAAAAGCGAGACAGACACAGTCATAGGTGTGTGTCCGCAATGCCAGAAGAATGTGCTAGATAAAGGGAAATTCTATGGTTGCATGGGTTACCGTGAGGGGTGTACCTTTACACTGCCTAAAAAATGGAGTGGGAAGACCCTCACGAAGAAGAATATAAAGGATTTGTTGTTCAAACAAGAAACCAGCCTCATAAAAGGATTTAAGAGTAAAAAAGGCACCCCTTTCAACGCCAAATTGAAGTTGGTTAATAATAAACTAGCCTTTGATTTTCCCAATCCGAAATAAACCCTCCTGGTATTCGCTTGAATGGAACGCTATTCAAGCTATAAAACCAGTTTTTAAGTGTAAAATTGGATGTTTCGTATCTCATCATAGTGAACTTTTTGTTTCTTTATATAAATCCCCAGCAAATCGGAATTCTTAATGAAGCCGATACGAGCCTGAGAAAAATCTCTTGGGCTCGTATTTTTTCATGCTTTTTTTGGCAAGCCAACCTTCCGAAATAGAAATGATGCTTCCAACTTCACATAGCAGTATTTTTTTGAATTCATGAAAAATCGACAAGCAATAATGCGGGTAGACGGCATTATTTTGTTTTTTACGACCAATCCTTTAGAAGGTAGTATAATCAGTCCAATGGTGTTTTTTTCGCCTTTTCCTATAGAAAGCGTTATCTTTTTGTCGAAAAGCCAATCTTGAATTGAGAAATAGCGAAATACACGTAGAAAAGAAGAAGCTTCATTGGAAAGGAGTTTTGAATGGAAAAAGTGAAGGTGAATCGGGAAGAGATGGGGCACCTCCTTCTCTTTCTGGAAGACAAAATTGATCCCGAAAAGCGTTACATGGCTACGATGGCCATTCAAAACTTTTTGAACGGAGTAGAGAAAGAGAATTACTACCAAGGGATAGACGTCTTTTCTTTAACAGATTGTGCGCTTCTTTTTAAGGAGGTATACACTCCGACTATCCTCCAAGTAGAGGTAGAGAGGAATGACGCCGTCCTAACCATTTACCACGGTGATGAAGATACCTATGGAGATTGGGAGAGTCTCGAATTGTGGCGATTCGAGCTTGCTAACCGAGCAGAATTTAACTTGCTAGAGATGGTAAAGAAAGAAATAGAGGTAACACTAGAAAGAGGAAATACATTGTAGGTCAAGATAGTAGTTCATGAAAAGCTAGAGCCACCAATCGATGATTGGTGGCTCTTCTCTGTACAATTAAGCGTAATTTCTAATTTTTTGGTGGTTCAGTAAGCTTCCCCTTGATTACCCTGCACAGCAGGACAGTTTGGCTATATCCTTATCAAACGCTAAGGCTGCGAGCTTGAGGCCTTCTGCCATGGTCAGGTAGGGGGCGAGGGTTTCTTTCAAGTCGTCTACGGTCAATCCGAATTTCACGGCTAAGGTTGCCGCATAAATGACTTCTCCTGCCTGTTCCGCCACCACATGGACACCGAGAATCTTCCGGTTGTTTCTGTCCGCCACCAGTTTGATTACTCCGGTTGTTTCATGGTTGGCGAGGGCCCGCGGGACAGCCTCTAGAGGTAGGACCGAGGACATTACTTCGTACCCTTTTTCATCTGCTTGCTTCTCGGTCAAACCAACTGTCGCAAACGCCGGATTGGTGAATGTGACTCCGGGAACCGCTGTTAGATCGATCCTTCTCTGTAATCCACCAAGGGCATTATCAGCGGCGATTCCTCCTTCATAGGAGGCCACATAGACGAATTGGGGTCCCAAGGTGACGTCTCCCGCCGCATAAATCCTCTCATTGCTGGTCTGCGCAAATTCATTGATTTTGACTTCGTGACGGGGGCCAACCAGGACTCCTGCGGCGCCTAAGTTCAAGCTTTCGGTATTGGGGTTCCTGCCGGCACTCACCAGCAACTGCTCGGACTCAATGATTCTTTTCTCGCCGTCTACAATGAGGTGGACCTTTATTACATCCCCGTCTTGCTCCACCCGCTCATACGTCACGCCTGGGATGAAATGAATGCCCTGCTTGGTCAGCGACTTCTCCATCGCTTCCGATATCTCCTGGTCATATTCTTTCAGGAGACGTTCGCTCCTCTGGATCAGGGTGACTTCCGTTCCCAAGTTATGGAACAATTGTCCCAGCTCCCTGCCAATATAACCAGATCCGATCACGGTCAGCCGCTTCGGCACCTCCTCCAGCTCCAGGAGGGAGGTGCTGGTCAAGTAGTCGACTTCTTCCAACCCTGGGATGGCAGGCAGGAGGGGCGAGGCTCCCGTTGCAATCAGAAAGCGCCGGGCGGAAAAGGTCTCCCCGTTCACTGCCACGGTGCTTCCGTCCACAAACCTTGCTTCTCCCTGAATCAAATCAAAGCCATACTCCTGAATCAGATTGATATACTTTTGGTTCCGCAGCGTGCGGACCAGCTCATTTTTTTGCTCCATGAGAGGAGCCAACGCGACTTCTCCGGTAGTGGTTTGGAGCCCGATAAAGGGATTCGTGTGAGCCATCCGGTTGATTTCTCCGGCCCTCAACAACGTTTTGGAGGGGACGCAACCGGTATTCACACAGGTTCCGCCCACGGTCCCCCGCTCAATCATGCCCACCTTAGCCCCATGTTCAACCGCCTTAATGGCCGCTGAAAAAGCAGCACTGCCAGAACCGATGATAAGGAAATCGTAATCCCGTTTGTCCTCTGCTATCAGCCGCCTATGCTCCGATAGTTTCTCTATTTTCCCAGGTTTGTAGTTGGTACCTTTCAGGGCGATTAACGTTCCCTCTGCCTCTAGGTCGCCTGCAAACTCAAAAGTTGCTTCGCTGCGGCGATAATCGGCCTGGATATTAGTAGCCCCAATACTTTGAAGTGCCTCCTCTACATGTTCTTCGCAACCCGCACAAGTCATTCCCTGGATCGGCAATCTATATTTATCCATCCTGTTCCTCCTATTATGGCCAACGTATCGGCCTATTCTCCATTCAATACCTCAATGATGGGGCATGCATGCAAATCTCTTTCATTAGGGCACCTTTCTCGCAAATCCTTCAGCATGCTTTCCATTTTCTTCAAATCCTTAATCTGTTTCTGAACTTCTCTTTCTTTTTGGGATACGAAGTCAAACATGTCCTCACACCGGGTCTGATCTTTGTCGACCACGCCAAGCAGCTTATAAATTTCACTTAACGAAAAGCCCAGTTCCTGCGCGCGTTTGATGAACTTGACCCGCTTTACATCCTCTTCGGAGTAAGTCCGATAGCCACCTGTTGTCCGGACCGGCTCTTGCAGTAGTTTTTTTCGTTCGTAATACCGAATCGTTTCTTTATTGACAGCACATTTTTCAGCGAAGCGACTAATCCGATAACTCATGCGAACCACCTCTTTATTATTATAAACCACGTACCTTGGTACATGGTCAAGTATACACTTTCATTTTTCGCTTATACAAGTTTAAGACCAGAAAAAAAGACCCTATAAAGGAGGTCTTACACCTCACTTTATAGAATCCCGTTGAGGAAGCTGCAAATTATTTTTTCATTTAAGCTATGCGTTCCGCTTTCTCCTGCTCCACTTCTGGGGAACCGGCTTCAGTATCTAGGACATACCTGGCCACCAAAGCAGCCAGTGCTCCTCCCAAAAGCGTCGATAGTATTTACAACCAAAGCTGGGATAAGGCGGCTCCTCCCATGAGGACAGCTGGACCGAAGCTGCGGGCCGGATTTAACGATACACCCGTTGTTGTTCCACCCATTACGATAAGAGCAACTAAGGTCAAACCGATAATGAGTCCTGCTAAATGTGAATCGCCTTTTTTTCCAGTCGTTACCAGAATAACCAAGACAAAGATAAAGGTCAAAACAAGTTCAATCATAAACCCGCCAAGAATGGTCACCCCTGCAGCCAATACCGTAGCCCCGAGGTTTGCCGTATCACCGCCAGATTGAGAGAGAAAGAAACGCAGCACCATTGAACCAGCTAAAGCACCGGTTAACTGAACTGCCACATACATAAACAGCACTTGCAAACTGATACGCTTGTTTATATACATGGCTAAGCTGACCGCTGGGTTCATGTGAGCACCGGAAATCGTTCCCACACTGTATGCCATCGCTACTACGGCCATGCCAAAGGCGATTCCAATTCCTAATAACCCTGATTTTCCATCACCTAGGACGACAGAACCTGTTCCGATTAGAACGAGGGTGAATGTACCAATTAATTCTGCTATTGCTTTTTTTAACATTGAAGGTTCTCCTTTTTTCATACATAATTATTACCACACCCTATTATAGCGTAGCAGTATACTTTTAGTATGATTAAAGATAAGGCACCATTTAGTTTTTATCATTGGCTCCATTTAACATGATCTACCGGTTCGACATTTCTAATCTCATCATAGTGCACTTTTTCATTCCCCACATAAATCCCCAGTGAGTCGGCTCCCTTTAATTTACCAATGACATCATCATAATAGTTCCCTTCATTATCAATTGCTTCAATTTGAATAGCGACAGACTTATTTTTAATTCTGGCAATCTGAAGGACCTCGCCAATCTCTTGTTCGGACATTTGGGGTTTTGGAGAATTGATGTGAGCCAATCCTTTTTGAATTTTTTCCTGTGCAGCTGTGTGTTCAGATAAGAAAAACCCCGCCCACTTTTTCATGCCACGATCATGGTACTGGTTATTTAAGTATGTCATGATAATCTCACCTTTCTTCTGACCTTCGCTCATCTGTCTTTCTTGTATCCTTATTTTAGAACTTATGTTCCCCTTTGTAAAGCTAGTATGCCTTAAAGATGCCAAGATTATAATGATAAAAGGACTTTTTATAAATCGAGGTCTTAAGGAAAAGATGAAAAAAAAGTCCAGGTAATAAAGAATTGAAATTATAAGGCATGGAAGGCTCTTGATAAGAGCTCCTATATTAAAGTCATTTTTTCGTTTTGTGTCGCCAAGCGCCCTGGACGATCCGAAAGGGCCGGATCAGGGCTTTATCATTTCAGGATGTTCTTAGCGGCAATCTCCATGCGGGAGCCCTTCCCTTCGGTCCCACACGGATTTATCCGAGAACAGAAAAGAAAATCAAGAACCGCAAAAACTTTTTTTCTCCTTTTATTTCATGGTATTTCACGTCAGTCTAAATAAACTTTTTGTCTAAAGAGTCCCTACCTGCTGAAGCAGCAAGGGGCTCTTTTTTCTTGATTCCCTTTTGTTCCTCATGATGACTGGCTAGCCAACAAAACGGAAAAAATTCAGCTTATAGCTCACGCGTATGCGACTCAAAACAAAAAAGGAGCGAGAAAAATGAATAAACAAAAAGCAGTAGTAGCAGTGAATGATTTTATACATGTATACAACGAAGAGGGCGATGACTTGATTCCGAACATATACAAGGTGACGTATATCGATAGACGCTTTCCGCATACGTTATATTATGAGGCCCAAACAATAGATGACATGCAAAGCGACATAAAAGGATTGGAAGCATACGAATTTGTGAAATTTTTGTGACAACGACTAAAAGTTGAATGACCGTTTTGGATAATAAAAAAGCTTTTCGAGAAATTTTACGTGTCTATATATGAAGGACTAAATCGAGGAAGAGGGATGTAACATGTTAGAACAATTAAATCTGTTAACCGAACAAGAAACAATTACGGAAATTGTCAGAGTCAAGCAAGTTGTGATGGAAAGGCCTGTTGCCTATGCCGAAGGTATAACGTCAACAGAAAGAGCGGGACGCTTAGGAATGAATGAAATCGGTGACGAAGCGCAGGAAGTCGTTCTTATCCTGATTCTCAATACAAAAAACCAAATCAATGCCATTCACCGGGTTTTCACCGGCAGCTTAAATGCGAGTGTCGCCCACCCGAGAGAAATTTTCAGAAGTGCCATTCTAAACAATGGGGCGCGTATCATTCTCTATCATAACCACCCCAGTTCAGACCTCACCCCATCCGAAGCAGACCTTGTTTTCACTCAACGGATGATGGAAGCGGGGGAAGTCCTAGGAATAGAACTCCTGGACCATTTTATCGTATCCGCAACAAAGTGGTTATCATTCAAAGAAATCGGGCTACTCTAAATAAAAAGATAGAAGGGCAGCAAAATAGCTGTCCTTCTATCTACGTGCATGGAAGAAACAAGCTCTGAACAAGCTTATTTCCTTGATTGTTGCGTATCAAATAAAAGAGTGGGGATTTGATTCAACGGTTTGGATTCCTTCTAGCAATATTTATTTTTTTGTTATGGATAAAAAGTTAGTGCAGCTCGCATCGGGGTAGCTATAATAGCCTACTTATTTCCATGGCTAGCACTAAAAAGGAAAAAAACGGTAGAGAGTGAATTTCTCTACCGTTTTTTTGATACGAATTGTTCGTTTACTTAGAATCTAATCTCAGGAACATAGCATTGATTGCAACTACGACTGTTGACATCGACGCCGCGATTGCCGGAGTTGTGGTGGTACCAATAGGAGCCAATATACCAGCTGCGATCGGCATTGCAAAAAAGTTATACCTAGCTCCCCAAATGAGATTTTATTTCATTTTACGAATTGTTTTATGTGCTAATTCGATGAAGGATTCAATGTCGCCTGGGTCAGATTGCGTCAAGATTACATCGGCTGAATCTATCGCGACTAATATTCGAATAAGGGAAAGTAAACTGGAACGGAAGTTCGAGACCGAACATGGGGGATAACAACAGGACAATGATTCCCAATGGCAAGGACTTTAAGAAGAGTTCCTTATAGTTTCCGTGATTGTGGTGTTCATGCACGCCCTCCTCTACCTGCTCTTCATGGTAAGCATGGCCGACGTGTCGGTTACTATTATGGTTTTGATGGTCGACATGTCCCTTATGATCATGGTGCACATGCTCATCTTTATTGTGATTGTGCTTCAAAATAGTTTCCTCCTCATAGTCTATAATGGTTTACATTTGCAATCTGTCTTTATTCTACGCCCTGTCAAGAAAAAGATTCCAAGGAAATCCCTAAATGAGTCAGCACCGCTATCATGAATACAGAAGGTGAGAAGCGTATTTATTGATTTTTATTTATTAGTTCTTGTAGAATAGATTCATGTTTATCTACAAACGTAAACAAAAAGTGTATGAGGGGATGATGTTTAGATGAAAAAAAAGACTATGCTTTTAGGTGCGATGAGCCTTGCTGCCGTTACATTCTTGTCAGCTTGTTCAACGGGAAGTGAGAACCAAGGTTCGAATGACATTTCTGATAGTTCTATTGTTGAGGATGGCTCTTCCATGAGCAGCATGGAAGACATGAGCGGCATGGCTCATGATGATTCTGGCGACATTCCAGCAGGTCTGCAAGAAGCGAATAATCCAACCTATCAAGTAGGCGACACCGTAACAATTACGGAAGGGCACATGGAAGGCATGGAAGGAGCAGAAGCTAAAATTATAGGTGCCTTTGATACGATTGCTTATGAAATATCTTACGATCCTACCGATGGCGGACCGCGCGAAGAGAACCATAAGTGGGTGATCCAAGAGGAGATTAGCAATGTCGGCGAGGAAGTATTAGAACCAGGAGCCGAAGTGACGGTTGAAGCGAACCATATGGCAGGGATGGAAGGGGCGATTGCTGTTATCGAAGCCGCAGAAGAAACGACGGTATACATGATTGACTACCAACCTACCACTGGTGGCGAGACGGTTAAGAATCATAAATGGGTAACAGATTCAGAACTTTCAGCTGAATAGGTTTAAAGGTAGTATGAGCGGAAGAGCGACTTGGACTGGTAAGCTATCCGTCAATATGACAGTAAAATATTTAAACAGTTAGACAGACTGCTCTCATCATGTGGGGGCAGTTTTTTGCGTATCGAAGCTTGCTGCCTTTCCGCTTAGCATTCCCTCATGTTTCACGAGCGAAGCACAACCGCTTCACTCACAAAGCAATGCGAGATAGGTTTTGTGTCATACCGGCTCTTTTAAATACGCACAGCAATGTTTGTAAATTGAAATCTTTGGTCACTCACTATGGAACAACAAATGGGCAGTTGCCTTGTTTTTTATGGACGCTTCATAAAGTGTTATCTACCTCCGGGTTACTGATTGCGACATGCCCAGTTTTCTTGAATCCTCCCAGACAGACCACTAGAATGTTTCATTTGATCTTTCTGTCCCGTATAGGAACCGAATTAAATCGTTTTCTTATAGTGAGGGAGTATGTCATAAATTCTGTTCAACGGCTTTTTAAATATTGTGAAGAATCATTTGACAGGAATTGTCCACAAGTGTAGACTGTTAATATACAATCGTTTACCTTTGTAAACAGAAAGGAGGTCAAAGTGGCCACACGAACAGGGCCGCCCCATTTGATGGCTTCACAATGAGGATGGGAAAAAGATAAAATACGATTTAAAACACCTACATGATAAAAACAACTCTTCTTGCAGGTAAGAAAACTTCTTATTGATAACCATGCTGTAACCGAGGAAAAAATAATCACTTTTTAACAATTACCATAAAAAATGGAGGAATGTACAATGACTACGAAAATAGCAATTAACGGATTTGGTCGTGTTGGAAGAACAGCCTTAAGAAGACTGATAGACTCGCAATCAAGTTTAGAGGTAGTGGCCATTAACGATTTGGCAGAGATAGACAATTTAGCGTATTTATATAAGTATGACACAGCATATGGACGAGCGCCTTATACAGTGGAAGTCAAAGATGATATTCTTACCATAAACAACTATTCTATCAAAGTGTTCCATGAGAAAGATGCAAAAAATCTTCCATGGTCTGACTTAGATGTGGATATTGTCATTGAATCTACCGGTATTTATACATCGACAGAAAAAGCTCAAGCCCACCTTGATGCAGGTGCGGATAAAGTGATTATTACAGCACCGGCAAACGACAGCAGCACAAAAACGATTGTTTTTGGAGTCAATGAAGACATTGTGGCTGGAGATGATAAAATTATCTCCGCTGCTTCATGCACCACAAATTGCTTAGCCCCCCTTGCTAAGGCGTTGCATGATAATTTTGGTATTGTCACCGGAATGATGTCAACGATTAAAGCCTATACTCCTTCCCAAAAGCTCCATGATGGTCCAAACAATGATTTCAGAAGAGGCCGCGCGGGAGCTATGAATGCGGTTCCCACAACAACCGGTGCAGCGAGAGCTGTTGGAAAAGTCATTCCAGAACTGAATGGCAGGATTGATGGAACAGCGGTTAGGGTTCCCCTGCTAGGTGGTGCTCTCGTGGAGTTTTATACGAACCTAGATAAAAAGGTTACTGTGGAACAAGTTAACAACGCGATGTTGGAAGCCTCAAACGCTTCTTTTGAATATATAGAAGATCCGATTGTTTCTTCTGATGTGGTCGGAACCTCTGCAGGCTCTATCTTTGATGCCACACAGACAGAGATAATGGAACACGACGGCAATCAATTGGTGAAAACCGTGGCTTGGTATGACAGTGAGTATGGCTTTGCCTCAAACTTAGTTCGTCTAGTAGAATATTTCTCTGAAATTGCTCAAAAAGGAGTAGATGAATAGCCTTAACCTGCATGTTTAAAGAGAGAAGCTACAAACAAAGATACATACCATAAGAGGGGAAAAAATTAAAATAAAAAATGGATTGAGTGATCCTGCAGGAAGATGGTTGGGATGGATTGGTGTTATTTAAGGCGTTATGGGTTTCTCCTGGCAACCTGTATGGCTGGGAGGAGCCGCACTCGGTCTTGGGGTGATTGGCCTATTCTCACGAAAGAAAGGCATAAACTGGACAGCGATTATCACTGGAGTCGTTGTTCTAGCTCGTTTCTTTTTTTGATAAACGAAACAGGAAGATTCAAACTCCTTTTCTTAAGGGGACATAAACCAGGTAGAACCGGATTACTCTCCTATCTTTCCTATCCTTTACATCTAATCTAGCAATCCTCGTGACATCCGGCTTCCAGGATGATTCGTTGGGATGGGGAGTGAGCCATTCAGGTTTACTCCTTTAATTTTTTGATCAGAGATACAGATAGAGCCATTTTCGAAGTATTTTTTGATTTTCCTGATATTTTTTATAATCCGGTAAAAAAGTGTTGACAAATACCGATTACAAGTGTAAATTAGTAATAGAGAAACATTTACAGTTGTAAACAAGGAGGATGAAAAATGGCTATGGAAATTTTAAGCCCCCATATCACAGAAGCTGAATGGGAAGTCATGCGAGTAGTGTGGGCGAATGGTCAAGTGACAAGCAAAGAGGTTATTTCGATCCTAGAAGATAAGATGAACTGGAAGGCACCCACGATCAAGACTTTGCTAGGCCGTTTGGTAGAGAAAGGGGCCTTAGATACTGAACGAGATGGGAAACGATTTATCTACACGGCTGCCATGGAAGAGGACGATACGGTTCGTGACTACACAAGTGATATCTTCAGCCGCATTTGCAACAAGGATGTAGGTCATGTCATTGGCGGCATGGTAAAGGCTCATGAATTAAGTTTCGACGATATCCGCTATTTGGAAGAAATATTGGAAAAGAAAAAGGCTACTGCTGTGGAAGAGGTAAGCTGTCGATGCGTACCAGGACAATGTCAATGCAATGTAAACCACCATGGAAGAATAAGGAGAGAAAACAACGATGGAGAATAAAACGTTCGCAATAGAGGGGATGACTTGTGCGTCTTGTGCCCAGACAGTAGAGAAGGCAGCTCAGAAATTGCCAGGGGTGAAGGTTGCAAATGTGAATCTTGCCACCGAGAAGATGAACATCCAGTTTGATGAGGGGGCCGTATCAGAAGCGGATATCCAAAAAGCAGTCTCAGCGGTAGGGTATACTGCCCTATCCAATACAGTAAAAAAGACCTTCAATATTGAGGGCATGACCTGTGCCTCTTGCGCCCAGACAGTCGAAAAGGCGACCCAGAAACTGACGGGAATCAATCTTGCCTCTGTCAATTTGGCCACTGAGAAGATGGTTGTGGAGTACGATCCGAGTATGTTGAACCTTTCGGACATCACAAAGGCCGTTGCAGATTCTGGGTATGAAGCTCATGAAGAGGTAGCAACTGCGGACACCGTAGACCTGAACCAAGAAAAGAAGCAGAGGGAAATCAAGAGCCTTTGGAAGAGATTTGTGATTTCTGCTATCTTTACCACTCCCTTGCTCTATATTGCGATGGGCCATTTGGTCAATGCGCCTCTACCCGCCTTCATAGACCCGATGATGAACCCGGAGGCTTTCGCGATTGTTCAACTCGTGCTGACGATTCCGGTTGTCTTGGTCAATACAAAGATTTATAAGACTGGATTCAAGGCATTATTCAAAGGGCACCCCAACATGGATTCCCTGATTGCGCTGGGGACGAGTGCCGCCTTCCTTTATGGCGTGTTTGCAACCGTGATGATTTTCTTGGGAGAAACAGCTTTTGCTAACGAATTGTATTACGAGACGGCAGCCGTTATCCTAGCCCTGATTGTTCTAGGTAAGTACCTCGAAACCCTGACCAAAGGAAAAACTTCTGAAGCCATCAAGAAGCTGATGGGCTTGGCACCCAAAACCGCCTTGGTAGTACGAGGCGGAAAAGAAACAGAGATTTCCATTGATGAAGTAGTAGTAGGTGACATTGTCGTGGTGCGACCAGGCGGGAAAATGCCAGTGGACGGCGTCGTGACGGAAGGGTTGACGTCGGTAGACGAATCCATGCTGACAGGCGAGAGTATCCCCGTGGAAAAATCGGTGGGAGACACGATTATCGGTGCCAGCATCAACAAGAACGGGACGATTCACTATCGCGCCACAAAAGTTGGGAAAGATACCGCACTGTCCCAGATTATTAAGCTAGTAGAAGATGCGCAAGGTTCCAAAGCGCCGATTGCCAAGATGGCAGATATCATTTCCGGTTACTTTGTGCCCATCGTCATTGCGATTGCTATCCTTTCCGCCGTTTCCTGGTACTTTGCCGGTCAGACAGGGGTGTTTGCTTTAACCATAGCCATTTCGGTATTGGTGATTGCGTGCCCGTGTGCACTCGGGTTGGCTACCCCTACAGCCATCATGATTGGGACAGGAAAAGGCGCCGAACATGGCGTGTTAATCAAGAGTGGGACAGCATTGGAAACCACCCATAAACTGAAAACCATTGTGTTCGACAAAACGGGAACGATCACAGAAGGAAAACCGAAAGTAACAGATATCGTTACTGCAGAAGGTATCTCAAAAGAGGAGCTGTTGATTCTGGCAGCTTCCGGAGAGAAAGGTTCCGAACACCCCCTTGGGGAAGCCATTGTCCGAGACGCAGAAGAAAAGGGACTGCCCTTCAAGAAAACCGAAGCTTTTGAGGCAATCCCGGGTCACGGAATCGAGGTAATGATTGACGGAGCTACCCTTTCTTTGGGGAACCGCAAACTGATGGACGAGCGACATGTCCAACTGGGCAAGATGGCAACGATGTCCGATGACTTGGCCAGTCAAGGAAAAACCCCCATGTACATTGCCAGAGACAATGAAATCCTCGGAATCATTGCGGTTGCTGATACCGTGAAGGAGAGCAGCATAAAGGCCATTGAGAAGCTGCACAGAATGGGCGTGGAAGTGGCCATGATCACTGGAGACAACAAACGGACCGCAGAGGCGATAGCCAAGCAAGTGGGTATAGATAGGGTATTGAGTGAAGTCTTGCCCGAAGACAAAGCTAACGAAGTGAAGAAGCTGCAGGCTGAAGGTAAAAAAGTTGGGATGGTTGGCGACGGAATCAATGATGCTCCAGCGCTTGCCCAAGCCGACGTCGGAATTGCCATCGGTTCTGGTACGGATGTGGCGATGGAATCAGCGGATATCGTCCTGATGCGGAGCGACTTGATGGATGTACCGACCGCTGTTGAATTAAGCAAATCCACCATCCGAAACATTAAGGAAAACCTGTTCTGGGCATTTGCCTACAATATCTTAGGAATTCCTTTCGCAATGGGTGTAGTCTATGCCTTTGGCGGCCCCTTGCTCAGCCCTGTTATTGCAGCAGCGGCAATGACCTTTAGTTCTACTTCTGTTTTATTGAACGCATTGCGTTTAAAACGGTTCAAACCTTCTGTCATGAAGTAAAAATGGGGATGTTAATGTGAAAATGCAGCTAACCATAGGAGGGCTATTTTGTTTAGACTGCTTAAACTTGATAGCAGAAAAAATGAAGGTTATCCCTGTAGTGGAGAGTGTGTCCATTGATAGCAGCAAGAGAGTTGCTCTGGTTCAGGGAAAAAAGAGAATGGGAAAAGATGGATTTCTAGAAGCTCTGTCCGATACTCCCTACCTTTTAAGGGAAATCAATGATTCTGAGAACTGTCACTGTTGTTCCCAACTCCATTTTAGTTTTCAATAGGATTTGAATCACGGTTTAAACCTTCCCCTCCAAAATGGAGAGGAAGAACTTAAATAAAAAAATACAGAAAAGAGGAGTTTTTTATGCAACAAGAAGTATTCGTAGAAGGTATGAAATGCGAAGGATGTGCCAATACAGTAATAGAGAAGTTCGAGTCCGTAAAGGGAGTAGAATCGGCTTCAGTGGATTTGCCAAGTAAGAAAGTCACCTTGGATACCCGTTCCGTTATCGATCCTGCAGTCCTTGATTCTGCATTAGTAAACACAAAATATTCGGTTTTAGAATAGAATAATTCCAAATGTTATGTATTTCTGATAGGTTAGAGTAGAGAAACAAATAATAGAGAGAAGAGGGAACAAGTTATGCAACAAGAAGTATTTGTGGAAGGTATGAAGTGCCAAGGATGTGTTAACACGGTTAAAACAAGATTTGAATCCATAGAGGGAGTAGAATCGGTTTCCGTAGATCAAGAGAGTAAAAAAGTTACTGTGAATAGTCAGTCAGTTGTTGATAAGACAGCCTTTATGGCTGTTTTGGAAGATACGAAATATTCAGTAGTTGGGTAGTGTAGCTAGTACATAGTCTAAAAGACTAGCATGTTTCGATTTATGGGCTTCGGTTTTGATCCTTCTTATTTAACAAGTATGGATAAAAATAGAGGCCCGTTTCTGTTTTGTAAAAGATTGAGGAGGAGCGAATGATGAGTACTAAGCAACGTAAAGGTTCGAATAAACCAATAGATCACAGTAAGATGGACCACAGCGCGATGGATCATAGTGGAATGGACCACAGCAAGATGGACCATAGTGCGATGGATCATAGTCAAATGGGTCACAGTAAGATGGACCATAGTGCGATGGATCATAGTCAAATGGGTCACAGTAAGATGGACCACAGTGCGATGGATCATAGTCAAATGGATCACAGCAAGATGGATCATAGTCAGATGGATCACAGCAAGATGGATCACAGTGAAATGGATCATGGCGCAAT
>NZ_JARBEA010000150.1 GCF_028863945.1 Jeotgalibaca caeni
GGTTCGTGCGCCCAAAAATAGGGTTCATACGCCAATTTTCCTAATGTGAAGCCAAATCAGCTTGCGCATTTAGAAAAGCCAATGGCAATTCCGAAAACTGGAATGCTTCATCGTTGAAAAAACATTTTTTCAAGAAAATTTTAGGAGTATGAATAATTCAGGATTTATTCTTTGAATTTTTTTTCAAAAACATCTACCCCTTCCAATTAAATAAATCATTATCCATCATACTGTGGAAGTTCTATTAAAAACGATAACGGAATACATATACACTTGGCTTAAAAGAAACGAAATCAATGCGATTGTTATAAGAATATGGGCTATTTTACGCACTTAAACTACTATATAATAGAGCGTCAATTAGGTCCAAATGAGATGATAGTCATGATTTGTCCTAATTATAAAAACAACTCCCACTTCCCTACCCTTCTCCTGTTTGTGGCAAGATAAACGTACATACAATTGCAGCGCAAAAGTACATAGCTCCGCAAGCAGCTTAGGGTAAAATAA
>NZ_JARBEA010000151.1 GCF_028863945.1 Jeotgalibaca caeni
GAGCTATCCGTCTTGTCGAAATGGAAACCGTTCTTCGCTTCCTTGATATAATTCTCCATGGTGCCACGCTTGTGGTACAGCTGGAACATTACTTTGGCGGATACATTCTCCGAAAAGTTCGTCACCAAGTATTCATGGCGAAACGTTAATTCCCCTGCATCGCGTGTCGATTTGATGCAGACACGCCTCTTTTTTTCCCAACTGCTGGCTTGATAGGTTGTCGAGTAATAGTAGACTTCCCGGTGTTCCCAGGGATGGTCGTCGCCGATCAAGACGAAAGATTCGGCCAACTTGGCCAGTTTCGCATTCGCCTTGAGGCGAATCACATAATAACTTTTGTAGGTTTCACAGGTATCATAGACTTCCGGTGTCGCAAATCCGCTATCTCCACGCACCATGATATCGGTGCACGGGAGGGTGTGGCTGTAATGCTCCAGCATTGGCTCCAGAAATGTTTTCACCCCATTTGAGGTATAAACATTGCCAGAACGAAGTTCTGCTTTCAG
>NZ_JARBEA010000016.1 GCF_028863945.1 Jeotgalibaca caeni
ACATGATGAGCAGAATAGCTCTTTTTTTGCTGACTTGATGTTTTGCGGCACAAGTGCCGACTTAATTGTGTGCATCCATAAGGATGCCCTGCACGTTTGGTTCGTTCATTCTTTGTTCAGTTTTCAAAGGTCAATCCGTTATCACGTCCAGCGTGTAACACACTCTGTGACAACTTCTTAATAATAACATCTCTGCTCCCTTATGTCAACAACTTTTTAAGAAGTTTTTTAAGAAAGTTTTTTTGAAATGGTGTCTCGTGTTTCGAGAACTTTTATATAATACCATCTGTAGAAACTTCCGTCAATCATTTTCCTTCAAAAAAGTAAAATAATCTGTATTTCTTTCTCTGGTGCATTTCCTATTATCGCACAAATTAGAAAAAATGCAATAGGTAGCGCTTACTTTCATAATATTTATTATATATTATTAAAAAAATCCCTTCCCCTACCATTCACTCTGTAGAAGAAAGGATTCCATTCGTTTATTTTGTTTCGTATTTATCTTCAATACGGCTGAACCAAAAAGAAAAAATGGTTCCCAGGATAAACATTCCTATCGAGAAAGCAATTGCTGTTCCGAAACTTAATCCGGATTCTGCTAATCCTTCTGTGGTTAATGATGGGAATACCGTAGTAGGGAAAATTGCTAGAGAAGATCCTATTACCATTCCAAGAATGAAATGGTACATTTTTGAATAAAAATGGTCAAAGAGCCAGTTCGCAGCTTTCGCAAAGAGAAGCACACAAATAATGAGGCCAATCGCTAAAGGAATAATCACTCCGAAATCAAATGCAGAAATTCCTGCTGCCATTTTGTCGTACAAACCAAAGTAAATCAAAAAGTTACTTGGGCTCATTCCCGGTACGATTAAGCCTAATCCGATTAGCGCTCCAGAGAACACCCATGCTACGAAGCTAGGCGTTACTTGTGTCAGGCTGGCACTTCCCATCAACATGACGAAGAAAATTCCCAATGCTGCCACTGCAAGAATGATCCAGTCTGCGCTGTTACGCCCTTCTTTTCCAGCAGTCTTAAATAAGGAGGGGAAAGTCCCGGCTACAAAACCGATAAATAAGCAGGTAAATTGTGCCGCATACTGTCCAAAGGCTTTTTCTACAAATAAGGAGAAAATAACAATTCCAATCCCCACTCCAATCCCCACAGGAATAAAGTAGCGCACGTTCGCCATAAAGTTTTTACGGATATTACCTAAGAAGCGTAAAAGGGGATCATAGATATTGAAAATAACGGCTAAAACTCCCCCGGACAATCCTGGTAAAATAGCTCCTACTCCTACAGCGATCCCTTTTAACATCCGAATCAACCATTTCGTTGGATTATCTTCTTCTAGTACTTCATTATGTTGTTCCATTCCTCTGTTCACCTTCGTTTCTTCTTTACTATTTTTCATACACTTTTCTATTATAGCGAAACATCCGAGCAATGAAACTAAGATTCCCTAAAATTTTCTTCTTTTCTAAAATGGGAAACCGGTTTTTCTGCGTATCTTATAGAAGAAAGGAAGTGAAAAAATGTATGTTTTGTATGGTGGTTTTATCTTTATGGTAGGAGGGTGTCTGGCTTCGTTCTTCTATCTATTGGCTGACCGTCTCCCTAGGAAGGAAAGAATCGGCTGGTCACGTTCGCATTGTGACACGTGCCATCACGTCTTGTCTCCCCTTACTCTCATTCCGGTTCTTTCATTTCTCTGCTTAGGAGGGAAATGTCGTTATTGTCATACGAAGTTCTCTCCTCTTTATCTATTTTATGAGGCAGTAGGAGGAACTTTAGTGATTTACCTTACTTGGCACTATCCTGATGCATATGGGAATTGGTTTTTGTATCTCCTCCTCTTCCTCATCGCAGTCGTTGATCAGCAGCATTTTATTATTCCAGACCTCTTCCAAATTGGGTTGTTCCTATTAATCTTGGCATCCCATCACTCTAACGGGCAACTAGGCAATCCTGCTTATTTACTAGGTGCCTTTGCCATGTTACTGGTGAGCGGTATTTCTGCCTTATTGGTACGTGATGGGCTTGGCGGAGGAGATATCAAGTTACTGGGTCTATTTGGGTGGGCGTTAGGCTTCCATGGTGCAACGCTTGTCCTATTTCTCGCCTCTTTAATGGGGCTCTCCTCTATTTTTATGAGACATCACTCTAACAAGGAACAGCTCCATGCACCCATTCCCTTCGGACCCTTCTTAGTACTGGCCTTCTTCTTCGTACGGGAAATAGCATAAAAAAAGGCAGAGGCGCTTATCGCAGCCTCTGCCTTTCATTTCATTATCGATTATTCTTCGGTTCCTGCAGCAGGTGTTGATTTGATGCTGTATGCACTTTTGGTACCTACATTGACTGCTTGAGGTTCCATCTTGCGGTAACGAGCCATACCCGTACCAGCAGGGATGGTTTTCCCGATAATAACATTTTCTTTCAGACCAAGTAATTCGTCTGTCTTGCCGCGTAGTGCAGCATCTGTCAATACACGAGTTGTTTCTTGGAAGGAAGCAGCAGATAGGAAGCTGTTTGTTTCCAAAGAAGCTTTTGTGATACCAAGAAGGACGGGACGAGCCGTTGCTGGAATTTCTCCTGCACGGATACTTGCCGCGTTACGGTCAGTAAAGTCCGCGATATCCATCAATGTACCTGGTAGGATATCTGTTGAGCCTGGATCCATGATGCGTACTTTACGCAACATTTGACGAACCATAACCTCAACGTGCTTGTCGCCGATTTCTACCCCTTGCATACGATATACTTTTTGTACTTCGCGTAGTAAGTAGGTTTCAACGGACAATACGTCACGGACACGTAGCAACTCTTTCGGATCGATTGATCCTTCTGTTAGAGGAGCTCCACGGTGAACGTAGTCGCCTTCTGATACTTTCATACGAGATGTAAATGGTACAGAGTATGTACGAGTATCGGTCATTCCTTTTACAGTTACTTCCTTCGAACGTTCTGCTGCATTTTCATCGATGGAGATTACTTCACCGGTTACTTCTGTAATAACAGCTTGTCCTTTTGGATGACGTGCTTCAAAAATTTCTTGAATACGAGGAAGACCTTGTGTGATGTCGTCTCCGGCAACCCCACCTGTATGGAATGTACGCATGGTCAATTGAGTACCTGGTTCACCGATGGATTGTGCAGCAATGGTTCCGACTGCTTCCCCAACTTCAACTTCATTACCTGTTGCCAAGTTCATACCGTAGCAATGCTTACATACGCCGTGACGTGTGTTACATGTAAATACGGAACGAATGGTAACTTGTTCGATACCAGCTTCAATCACTTCTTTTGCTAAATCTTCAGTAATTAATCCGTTATGCGGAACGATTACTTCGCCTGTTGCTGGATGAACAATGGATTTTTGCGCATAGCGCCCAATCAAACGTTCTTCCAAAGCTTCAATAATTTCGTTACCGTCACGAATTGCTTGAATATTCAAACCTTCATCTGTTCCACAATCGTCATCACGAACGATCACATCTTGTGCTACGTCAACCAAACGACGAGTTAGGTAACCCGAGTCAGCGGTCTTCAAGGCGGTATCGGTCATCCCTTTACGCGCACCGTGAGTGGAGGAGAACATTTCTAGAACGGTCAACCCTTCACGGAAGTTGGAGATAACAGGTAATTCCATGATCTTCCCACTTGGAGAAGCCATCAAACCACGCATCCCTGCAAGTTGCGTAAAGTTGGAGATGTTACCACGAGCTCCAGAGTCACTCATCATGAAGATTGGGTTTTCTTGTTTCAAGGATTCCATTAGATCGATTTGGATTGCATCTTTCGCTTGGTTCCAAGTATTAATGATGTTGTTGTAACGCTCATCGTCAGAAATCAAACCACGACGGAATTGTTTGTTTACCGCTTCTACCCGTTTGTGGGCCGTGTCGATAATCGCTTGTTTGCTTTCCAATACTAAGATGTCAGCAATCCCAACGGTAATTCCAGAACGAGTGGAGATATGGTAACCCAAGTCTTTCAAGTTATCCAACATCTTCGAAGTTTCGGTTACTTGGTATTTCTTGAAGACTGCTGCGATGATATTTCCTAGATTTTTCTTCTTGAATGGTCCAATAATTGGTTGGTTTTCGATGAATTCCTTCACGTTTGTTCCCAATTCAACAAAGTACTTATCTGGTGTTGCTTCTTCTAGGTTTTCTTGTGTTGGTTCGTTCAAGTATGGGAATTCATCTGGCATGATCTCGTTGAACATGACTTTCCCTACTGTCGTTACCAATAGTTTGTTCTTTTGGCTATCTTTCCAAGGTTTAGCCGGCAAGGATTTGGTGTAGATCGCAATCCGCGTATGTAAATGAACGTAACCATTTTCGTAGGCCATGACTACTTCATTTGGATTCGCGAAGATCATTCCTTCTCCATTTTTTCCTTTTTCTTCCATGGTTAAGTAGTAGTTCCCTAAAACCATGTCTTGAGAAGGAGTTACAACTGGTTTACCGTCTTTTGGATTCAAGATATTTTGGGCAGCAAGCATCAATAAACGTGCTTCTGCTTGTGCTTCTTCACTCAGTGGAACGTGAACCGCCATTTGGTCTCCATCAAAGTCAGCATTGTATGCTTCACAGACAAGTGGATGCAAACGAATTGCTTTCCCTTCAACCAATACAGGTTCAAAGGCTTGGATTCCTAATCTATGCAAGGTTGGTGCGCGGTTCAACAGAACCGGATGCTCACGGATTACATCTTCTAATACATCCCACACATCTTCGTCCATACGGTCGATTTTGCGTTTTGCATTTTTGATGTTTCCAGCTAGATCACGTGCAACTAATTCTTTCATCAAGAATGGTTTGAATAATTCCAAAGCCATTTCTTTTGGTAGTCCACATTGGTACATTTTTAGGAATGGACCAACAACGATAACGGAACGGCCGGAGTAGTCAACCCGTTTACCCAGCAAGTTTTGACGGAAACGACCTTGTTTCCCTTTCAACATGTGGGAGAGTGATTTCAATGGACGGTTTCCTGGTCCTGTTACAGGACGGCCACGACGACCATTATCAATCAACGCATCAACTGCTTCTTGCAGCATCCGTTTTTCGTTTTGAACAATGATGTTTGGTGCATTCAAATCCAACAAGCGTTTCAAACGGTTGTTACGGTTAATGACACGACGGTATAAGTCATTCAGGTCACTCGTTGCAAAACGGCCACCTTCTAATTGAACCATTGGACGCAAGTCTGGTGGGATGACAGGAATAACATCCATAACCATCCATTCTGGTTTGTTGCCAGAACTACGGAAAGCATCCAAAATATCCAAACGACGAATCGCACGCGTCCGTTTTTGACCGGTCGCTGTTTTAAGGATTTCTTTTAATTCTTCACATTCTGTGTTTAGGTCAACGCGTTGCAGTAATTGTTTTACTGCTTCCGCACCCATAGCAGCATGGAAGCTGTTGCCGTATTGAGACCGTTTGTCACGGTACTCACGTTCAGTCAACAATTGTTTTGATTCAAGTGTTGTGTCACCTGGTTCGATAACTACATAGCTTGCAAAGTAAATGATTTCTTCAAGGGCACGCGGGCTCATATCTAATACAAGACCCATCCGGCTTGGAATTCCTTTGAAATACCAAACATGCGTTACAGGTGCTGCTAATTCAATGTGTGCCATGCGTTCCCGACGTACTTTCGAGCGGGTTACTTCTACGCCACAGCGATCACAAACAATCCCTTTGTAACGGATTCCGTTGTACTTGCCGCAAGAACATTTCCAGTCTTTTTGTGGTCCAAAAATTCGTTCACAAAAGAGTCCATCTTTTTCTGGTTTTAATGTCCGGTAGTTGATGGTCTCTGGTTTTTTAACTTCCCCGTAAGACCATGTGCGGATTTTATCAGGTGAAGCCAGAGAAATTTGCATTGTTTCAAAATTATTAACATCTATCAAGGGGCTTCCCTCCCTTTTCTGTGAGCCGCCCATATGCTCATCCTGCTTATCACATGCAATGAATCTTGGAAAAGGTAGGTCAGGAATAAAAAGGAAAGCCAAAGCGGGTTTCCTTCTTATTTACCTGTCCGAACCATATTTCCTATTCTGTTTCTCTTCTTTCCGTTTGCTTGTTCAAACGTTCGAAGTTTACCACGTCATCTTCTTCATCCATGTCACGCAATTCGATTTCTTCTTGATTTTCGTCAAGAACTTTCATATCTAAACCAAGTGCTTGTAATTCTTTTACTAATACGCGGAAGGATTCTGGTACGCCTGGCTTCGGAATGGTTTCGCCTTTTACGATTGCTTCGTAGGTCTTCACACGTCCAACAACGTCATCTGACTTGTAGGTCAAGATTTCTTGTAACGTATAAGCAGCACCATAAGATTCCAGTGCCCATACTTCCATTTCCCCAAAACGTTGTCCACCAAATTGTGCTTTACCACCCAATGGTTGTTGTGTAACAAGGGAGTAAGGTCCAGTAGAACGAGCATGCAACTTGTCATCAACCATGTGGGAGAGTTTCAAGTAGTACATAACCCCAACAGAGACACGGTGGTCAAATGGCTCACCGGTTCTTCCATCGTAAAGAATCGTTTTTGCATCTCTAGCCATTCCGGCTTCTGCAACAGTTCCCCATACGTCTTCTTCGTTCGCACCGTCAAATACTGGTGTTGCTACATAAATGCCAAGCTGACGTGCAGCCATACCTAAATGTAGTTCCAATACTTGTCCGATGTTCATCCGTGAAGGAACCCCTAGTGGATTCAGCATGATGTCAACTGGTGTACCGTCTGGCAAGTAAGGCATGTCTTCTTCCGGTAAAATACGGGATACAACCCCTTTGTTACCGTGACGTCCAGCCATCTTGTCCCCTTCGTTGATCTTCCGTTTTTGGACAATGTACACACGTACGAGTAAGTTTACGCCTGGAGCCAGCTCATCGCCTGCTTCACGGGTAAATACTTTCACGTCATGCACAATTCCGCCGCCGCCGTGAGGCACACGTAGGGAAGTATCACGCACTTCACGCGCTTTTTCACCAAAGATTGCGTGCAATAGACGTTCTTCAGCAGAAAGTTCAGTTACACCCTTAGGAGTTACCTTCCCTACTAAGATATCGCCATCACGTACTTCAGCTCCGATGCGGATGATTCCACGTTCGTCGAGGTCTTTCAACGTGTCTTCCCCTACGTTCGGGATTTCACGCGTAATTTCTTCTGGTCCAAGTTTCGTGTCACGTGCTTCTGATTCATATTCTTCAATATGGATGGAAGTGTAGACGTCGTCTTTTACCAGACGTTCGTTCATGATAACAGCATCCTCATAGTTGTACCCTTCCCAAGTCATGAAGGCTACTAGGATATTTTGGCCAAGAGCCATTTCTCCCTTATCCATGGATGGACCGTCTGCCAATGTATCGCCAGCTTCTACTTGGTCGCCAACGGATACAATCGGACGTTGGTTGTAACAAGTTCCAGAGTTTGAACGTTGGAACTTAATTACATTGTATTTATCCAATGATCCGTCTGGACGACGTACACGGATTTCTTTTGCGTCTACAAATTCCACGACACCATCGTTCGCACATAGTAATGCAGCTCCGGAGTCATGAGCAGATTTGTATTCCATACCTGTTCCAACAAGCGGTGCTTGTGGGTTAATCAACGGTACAGCTTGACGTTGCATGTTAGCACCCATTAAGGCACGGTTGGAGTCATCGTTTTCCAAGAACGGGATACATGCGGTCGCAACTGCGACTACTTGTTTCGGTGAAACGTCCATGTAGTCTACACGTTCAATCGGCACTTCCAAGTTATCGTGGATGTAACGTGCCATGACGATGTTGTTAACAAAGCTGCCGTCCTCATTCAATAAGGAGTTCGCTTGCGCGACTACAAATTTATCTTCTTCGTCAGCGGTCAAGTAATCAATTTTATCGGTTACTTTGTGTGTATTCCAGTCAACACGACGGTATGGTGTTTCGATAAAACCATATTCGTTAATCTTCGCATAGGAAGACAAACTGTTAATCAAACCGATATTCGGTCCTTCAGGTGTCTCAATCGGACACATCCGGCCATAGTGAGAATAGTGAACGTCACGTACTTCGTATCCAGCACGGTCCCGTGTCAAACCACCGGGTCCTAAGGCAGATAGACGACGTTTGTGTGTCAACTCACTCAATGGATTGGTTTGGTCCATGAATTGTGATAATTGAGAAGAACCAAAGAATTCCTTGATGGATGCTACAACTGGACGAATATTAATCAATTGTTGT
This sequence comes from Jeotgalibaca caeni, assembly GCF_028863945.1. Classification (GTDB taxonomy): domain Bacteria; phylum Bacillota; class Bacilli; order Lactobacillales; family Aerococcaceae; genus Jeotgalibaca; species Jeotgalibaca caeni. Next base: position 8,249 of record NZ_JARBEA010000016.1, read on the forward strand.
GGGGTAATGGTAGAAACGTCTTGAATCGACATTCTTTCACGTACCACACGTTCCATCCGGGACAATCCAATTCTGAATTGGTTTTGCAATAGTTCACCAACTGAACGAATACGACGGTTCCCTAAGTGGTCGATGTCGTCCGTGTTTCCTAGACCTTCGTAAAGGTTTAAGAAGTAGTTGATGGAAGCAAAAATGTCAGCCGTTGTCAGGTTCTTGATGCTTTCTTCTACTTCACCGTTACCGATGATGTTTACTTCTTTTTCTGGATCTACTTTAGAGTAGACTTTTACTATTTGAACACGAACAGGCTCTGTTACAACTCCGTCATCAGTAGGATGAAGGATCACTTCATTCAAGCCGTTGTCAAAGTGGCTGCTCAAACGATCCATTACTTCACGGTTTACTTCTGTTCCTTTTTCAGCCAAAATTTCGCCTGTTTCAGGATCCACAAGGGTTTCCGCTAAGATTTGGTTATATAGTCTCGTCTTGATGTTTAATTTCTTGTTTAATTTATAGCGTCCAACTGGCGCTAAATCGTATCTTCTTGGGTCGAAGAAGCGTGCATATAAGAGGTTACGGGAGCTGTCCGCTGTCTTTGGTTCGCCTGGGCGGAGTCGCTCATAGATGTCTTTCAATCCTTCTTCTGCTCTTGAATCAGAAGAAACTTTATGGACATCTTTTTCCATTGTTAACTTCAAAGTGTCGCTATTTCCGAAAATTTCTAAAATTTGGTCATCGGAACCAAATCCAAGTGCACGAATCAAAACAGTCAAAGGAATCTTACGCGTACGGTCAATCCGTACATAAGAGATGTCTTTTGCATCTGTTTCAAATTCCATCCATGCGCCACGGTTTGGAATCATCGTGTTTCCAAATGTTTCTTTCCCGTTCTTATCGATCTTGTTATGGTAGTAAACCCCTGGTGAACGTACCAATTGAGAAACGATAACCCGTTCTGCACCGTTGATAATAAAGGTACCCATTTCGGTCATTAGTGGGAAATCTCCAAAGAAAACTTCTTGATCTTTGATTTCACCCGTCTCTTTATTGATAAGACGTAGTTTTACATAAATCGGTGCAGAATAGTTTGCATCGTGTTGACGCGCTTCTACTACCGAATACTTAGGCTCTTGTAGCTTGTAATCCAAAAAATCTAAGGCCAAGTTGCCTGTATGATCTTCAATCGGCGAAATATCATCAAACATTTCGCGCAATCCTTTATCCAAGAACCACTTGTAGGAATTCGTTTGAAGTTCAATCAGGTTTGGAAGTTCTAATACTTCATTGATACGTGAGTAACTTCTGCGGGTACGTTGTTTCCCGTACTTAACATTGTGTCCTAACAACTTCTTCACCCCTCATAAATATTGACAAAAAGAAACAAAACAAATTATTACATTTACGTTACAAAGATTACACTTTGCTAACAAACGCCTGTGTCGACCTGATTTTTGACAAAAAAAAACCAAAAGAACGATGCAATTTCAGGGAAAATTACTCTGTCTTTTGTTTTTTGTCGTGTGAAATGCTGGTTGGACAATATTTCAACCGCACCTCTGAACTATTTGTATTGTGTCCACAGTATATAATATTATACTTTTTTCATAGACATTTGTCAATACTTTATTCTTTAATACTTTGAATAATCCAATATCCTTTGTCGCGGGCGATGACTTCTGCATTGCCAAACACTTCTTCCATTTTCTTCTGCGCACTCGGAGCCCCTTGCTTCTTCTGAATAACGGCAGTCAAGGTTCCTTTTTCTGTTAAGTAATCGTACGCTTCAGCTAGGATTTGGTGGACCGTTTGTTTCCCGGCACGAATGGGCGGATTCGTTACAATGGCAGCAAATGTTCCATCAACTGAATCATAAATGGAAGACTCATGAATGGATACGTTTGTGATCTGATTTGCTTTTGCATTTCGTTTCGCTAGCGCCAATGCACGTTCATTCACATCTACCATTTCAACGGTTCGGTCTGGATAGGCATGCGCCAAGGAAAGACCAATCGGACCATATCCGCAGCCTACATCCAAGATATTCCCTGGAGCATCTGGTGCTTCGAAGGATTCAATCAGCAAACGCGACCCAAAGTCGACAGCGTTTTTTGAAAACACACCTGTATCAGTAGTAAAATGGAAATCTTTGTTGCGCAAACGGAAGCTCCATGTTTCCTCTTCGCTTTTTGCTGATGGGTTCGTTGAATAATAGTGGTCTGACATTCCTATTCTCCCCTTCCTTTTACGATAGAAAAAGAGGCTGAAGAATTCTTCAGCCTCTTCGCCTCTAATAGAATTATTTCAATTCTACAGATGCGCCTACTTCTTCTAATTGAGCTTTCAAAGCTTCTGCGTCTTCTTTAGACAAGCCTTCTTTAACAACGCCAGGTGCTCCGTCAACTACTGCTTTAGCTTCTTTCAAGCCTAGGCCAGTTGCTTCACGAACAACTTTGATAACTTTGATCTTGCTGTCTCCAGCAGAAACCAATTCTACGTTAAATTCAGTTTGTTCTTCTGCTACTGCTTCTCCAGCGCCACCAGCTGCTGCTACAGGAGCTGCTGCAGTTACACCAAATTCTTCTTCGATTGCTTTTACTAGGTCGTTTAATTCAAGAACTGTTGCTTCTTTGATATCAGCAATAATTTGTTCTACGTTCAATGCCATGATATGTTTCCTCCATTAATTTATATTTTTTTGGTTTTTGGTTGGTTTCTTAACAGAAACCGAGTCGTACATAACGATGCTTATGCAGCTTCGTTGTCTTTCTCAGAAACAGCTTTAACAGCCAATGCAAAGTTGCGCATAGGTGCTTGTAGTACTGAAAGCAACATAGACAACATTCCTTCGCGGTTTGGCAATTTAGCAAGAGCTTCGATCTCTTCTTTTGTAGCAACTTTTCCTTCGATAACGCCGCCTTTAATTTCTAGCTTGTCAGCGGTTTTTGCAAAGTCAGCCATAATTTTAGCTGGTGCTACAACGTCTTCTGTACTAAATGCAACAGCAGTAGGTCCTTTGAAAATATCTTCCATACCTTCTAGTCCTGCAGCTTGTGCAGCACGAGAAATAACAGAGTTTTTCAATACTTTCATTTCAACGCCTGCGTCACGCAATTGTTTACGTAGGTCTGTCACTTCAGCAACAGTAAGTCCTAGGTAATCAACCACTACAACAGATGCAGATTCTTGCAGTTTAGCAGTAGCTTCGTTTACTAATTCTTGTTTCTTAGCAATAGCAGCTTCACTCATCTTATCGTTCACCTCCTGGGATTTGAATAGAATTTTTTGTAAAAACAAAAAACTCTATGCCACCTAGACATAGAGGATCCGTTGTTTATGAACTGGATTCTTCCTCGGTAGGATGATTAAGGCTGAGCCTCCTACTGTCTTCGGTAAGACATATAATTTAACCTAGATGATTGTACCAAAGACAACCATCTAGGTCAAGCTATATTTTTATTTGATTATAATGAACTTGGGTCTACTTTAACGCCAGGGCCAAAAGTAGAAGCAACGCTCAAGTTTTTGATGTATTGACCTTTTGCTGCTGATGGTTTTGCACGAACAACAACATCATGAATTACTTGGAAGTTTTCCAACAATTTTTGGTCGTCGAAAGAAACTTTTCCGATTGGTACATGGATGTTACCTTGTTTGTCAGCACGGTATGTTACTTTACCAGCTTTGATTTCTTCAACAGCTCTTGTTACGTCCATTGTAACGGTACCTGTTTTAGGGTTTGGCATCAAGCCTTTAGGTCCCAATACGCGACCCAAACGACCTACTTGGCCCATCATGTCAGGAGTTGCTACAACAACGTCAAAGTCAAACCATCCGCCTTGGATTTTTTCAGCCAATTCGTTTTCGCCTACGTAGTCTGCTCCAGCTGCTTCAGCTTCTTTCGCTTTGTCACCTTTTGCAAATACTAATACGCGTTGTGTTTTACCTGTTCCGTGTGGCAATACAACTGCTCCACGGATTTGTTGATCATTTTTACGAGTGTCGATTCCTAAACGGTAAGCAACTTCAATAGATGCGTCGAAGTTTGCATAATCGATTTCTTTTACCAATGCCAATGCTTCTTCAGCAGAATAAGCATTTGTTCTTTCTACTTTTTCAAGCGCAGCACGGAATTTTTTACTTTTGTTAGCCATGATTTTTTCCTCCTTGATTGTGGTTTTAACGGTTTTACCTCCCACTGGCAACCTTTGCTTTCATGAGAGCAAGAGGTTCCATGAGAAGCTGCTTGATTGATTAGTCTTTAATAGTAATACCCATTGAGCGAGCAGTACCTTCGACCATACGCATAGCAGCTTCTACGTCTGCTGCATTCAAGTCTTGCATTTTTGTTTCAGCGATTTCTTTAACTTGGTCACGAGTAACAGAACCAACTTTGTTTTTGTTTGGTTCACCAGAAGCTTTGTCCAATCCAGCAGCTTTCTTCAACAATACTGGAGCTGGAGGAGTTTTTGTGATGAATGTGAATGAACGGTCTTCAAACACGGTGATCACAACTGGGATAATCAAACCAGCTTGGTCTTGTGTACGAGCATTGAATTCTTTACAGAATCCCATGATGTTTACACCTGCTTGACCTAATGCTGGACCTACTGGGGGAGCAGGAGATGCTTTCCCTGCAGGAATTTGTAATTTAACTAATTTCATAACTTTTTTAGCCACGATACATACCTCCTTGATTGTTCGTGATGTGGTTGAATGGGGTTTGAGATTTCCCCTCCCACACAAATCATGCGTCTAAACGCACTGCAATATGATACCAATAATTTTGTTCCCTGTCAACAAATTTATTTCATTTTATCTACTTGTTCATATTCCAGTTCAGCAATGGTTTCCCGACCGAACATTTCGATCAATACTTTCAATCTGCCTTTCTCTGGATCAATCTCATCTACGATACCAGACAGGCCATTGAAGGCTCCTTCGGTAATCGTAACGCTCTCGCCTTTTTCGAATTGAATGTCACGTGTACGTGTGCTCAATCCCATCCGTTTCAAGATCCAATCCACTTCTTCTTTCAATAGAGGTGCAGGCTTGCTTCCTGCGCCGTGTGAGCCGACAAACCCTGTTACACCTGGTGTATTTCGAACGACGAACCAAGACTCATCCGACATAATCATTTCCACCAATACATATCCTGGGAAAGTCTTATGCATTTTGGTTTTCTTTTCGCCATCTTTGTCTTCGATAACTTCTTCTTCTTCCGGTACAATGACGCGGAAGATGTTATCTTCCATATTCATGCTCTGTGCGCGGGATTCAATATTCATTTTGACTTTGTTTTCGTAGCCGGAATAAGTGTGCAGTACGTACCAATTTTTTTCATTTTCGATCGTTTCCATTGTTCCACTTCTTTCTTTAGGGGGAATTTTTGTTAAATAAAAAAACCTTTCACTACTCGAAAGGTTTTTCTTCGCAACTACATTATAGCAAAACACGTGTCATTTTACCATCCATCGCTGGATTGGTCTAGCTTAAAATCAATTCGATTGCTTCTACAATTCCAAAGTCAACGACTGCAAAAAAGGCAGCAAACAATAAAACGGTGCCAACGACTGTAGTTGTATCTTTGGAAAGTGCTTTTCCGGTTGGCCAAGTAACGAGTTTCATTTCTTCCTTAACGCTCTTCAAAAATTTCATGGGACACCTCAGATCTATTTGGTTTCTTTATGATTCGTGTGCTTTCCACAATATTTACAGAATTTCTTCACTTCTAAGCGAGTTGTACGACTTTTCTCAGTAGGTGTAATGGTATAATTTCGCGAACCACATTCAACGCACGCAAGCGCTGCTTTTCTTTGTACCAATGCCACTCACCTCTCTTTTCCTAATTTCCATTCCTATTAATAGTAGAATGACGAATCGTTCTTGTCAATAAAGAATTCCAATCACGAGCAAAATGATTTGACACGTATGGAACAGCACCAAACTCTTAATCGCCAGATTAAACGTGGTTGCTTTGTCAGGATTCGCCACAAAACGGTTGATATTTTTCTGGAAAACCGGGAACAAAAGAAACACGCCTAACATCCACGGAGTAGTTACGCCAACAAGCACTGCCACTAAAATCGCAAGAAACGCGCCGTAGTAGAGAAATGCATATAGTTTCAACGCAGCCGGCTTCCCGATGTAATAGGTCAAGGTATAACGATGGTTACTGATGTCTGTTTCATAATCACAAATGTTATTGGAGAGCATGATATTAGCAATCGTAAAGACGAGCGGCAAGGAATGCAGAAACACCGCTAATAAGGTCAGCGCATTCCCTTCCATAGAAAAAGTCGGCCAGTCGAGGGTCAGCGCTGCGAGCTCATGGCTTGGCACATTGATATAGACGGCAATAAAGAAAATCCCAAACCCCATTGTCAGCCCAGATAATACCTCGCCTAGCGGCATCCGCGAGATGGGAAACGGTCCGAACGTATAGAGAATCCCGACCAAAAAGCAAGCCGCCCCGAGAACCAATAACAGAGGGTTCGTCCGGTAGGTTAACAACAAACCTAGTAACGCTGCCACTCCTACCATCGAGAGAATCATGTAGGTGGCTTGGCGGACCGATAGCCCCGCTCTTCCTAAAATATTTTCCTCATCCCGGTAGGTTAGATTCTTTGCTTTCACATAATCCATCGTGTTGTTGATCGCAGTTGTGGCCATATCAAAAATCAGCATGGCTACAAAAAATAACAAGGTATTCCAGCCATTGAACGACGAGAAATAGTAGATGCTATATAAAGTTCCTAATACAAACGGGAAAAAACTGGCTAATTTTGTTTTAATTTCTACTAATTCTAAAAATACAGCTACATTCATCCTTTATTCCCCTATTCCGCTACAAGTGTATATGTTTCGTTGGTCAGCTCGAAGTTGTCTTCTAACCCATCTGACAAGTAGATTTCATTCTCTTGGGTAATGAAAATCGCTTCTACATCTTCACGTCCGTTGACATATTCTAGTCCCTCTTCGAGCCCTAGTCCGAAAACAAGTGTAGATAAGGCATCCCCGTCTACTGAATTTTCAGAAATGATGGAAACACCGATAATTTCATTATCAAATGGGTATCCCGTTTCCGGGTTCATTAAGTGATGATAGATTTTCCCATCCACTTCTAAGTACCGCTCATAAATTCCTGAAGTTACAATGGAACGGTCGGACTGGATGGTAGAACCAATACTTTCTCCGCGTGATCCTTGTGGGTCTTGAATTCCTACATTCCAAACTTCACCGTCTCTGCTTGGGGAACCGCCCATCACAAACACATTTCCTCCTAGATCGATAATGGCACTCGTAACCCCTTGGCTGGCAAACAAATCACGAATGCGATCCGTCATGTACCCTTTCGCAATAGCCCCCAAATCCAGTTCCATTCCTTCCTCCATTAAGAAGACAGACTGCTCTTCATCATGAAAGACAACCTTCGTGAAGTCGACATGTTGGAGTGCCTCATCAATTTCGGCTTGCCCTGGCTTTCTGGCATCATCAAATCCAATCCGCCAAAGATTGGTGATTGAGCCAAGTACATAGTTGAATTGACCGTTTAAGGTCTTACTATAATCAGCCGCAATCTTCAATACTTCATAAACATCGTCGGACACTTCAACCGGATGGCTACCTGCCGCTGCGTTAATTTTGGAAATCTCTGATTCTTGGGTTTCACCTGTAATCTTGTCGGCTAAATCGCGCACCAATTCGAACCCTTCTGCCAACACCGCTTCTTTTCCTTCATTATATATCCGCAAGGTCACATACGTGCCCATTAAAAATTCTGTATCTTCATACGCTTGATCGCGTAGCTTCTCTTCTTCGTTCTCATTCCCACAGGCTGCTAAAAAGAAAACGGCCAAAAAGAAAAATGCGATGAAACGAGCTATTTTCTTCATCATTCTGATGTACTCCTCTTCCCTGATCATCTAAATAGCGAAAAAGGCAGGAACGACGTACATGTTCCTACCTTTATCTATTCTTTATGAAGATGATTAGTTGTCGATTTCGATTGTTTCAGTGTTGCCTTCTTTAGCAGCATCGATCAATTGTTGTGCATATTCTTTGAAGGAGTCAGAAGAGTGTGTTGCTCCTGTAACAACTTCAACTTCAGCTGCATCTTGTTTTTCAACTAGTTGTTCGTTCAATTCTGGGATGTATTGTTGAGGACCAACGCCATCTGTCTTTTCAGCCATTGCTGTTTGGTATCCTTCATCTTCTAGTTTGCTTTCGCCAGCTTCATTCAAGTTATCATAGTTCGATTCGGTGATAACGCCGTCTTCAACTGTGATGCTGAAATCAACTTTCCAACCGTTGTCGTCTAAGTTCTTTTCTACAAGTTTGTATGTTCCATCTTGTAGTTCGCCAGCAGCCACTTCTGAAGTTGCTGTTGATTCTGTGCTTGATGTTGTTTCTGTATCTGTATCTCCGCCACCACAAGCTGCTAATAGTAGTGTAGAAGCTAGTGTCAAACTGAAAGTTGTCATTTTTTTGTTAAAAGCCATTCGTATAACCACCCTTTTTTTAATTTGATTGTGAATGTCCGTCCACCTGTCAAATCATTCACAAATTGAATACACCGCTATAGTACCACCAAAGAACCACCATTGCAACGAAAAACAAAAAAGTTTATGAAATATTTCATTATCTATGGCTATTTTTTATCAAATTTTAATATTAATCCACCTAAACACCGCTATATCAGTGTTTTCACTTTAAGATTCTCGTTGGAGAATTTGTTCAGTAATGTTCGAAAGAAGGCTTCGTGGCATTTCGTCGGGTAATTGTTGGATCTGTTTAAGCGCTTTTTGTGTGTATTTGGCTGCCAACCGTTGTGCTTCCTCTATCCCTTTCGCCTCTTTTACAAGTGCTAATACTCGTAAGGCTTCTTCGTCTGTAATTTGGTCTTTTTTTAAGAGGTAAGGCAACAGTTCGTCCCGGTTTGTTTGCAGTGCATAGAGCAATGGAGCGGTATAAATTCCGTTACGCAAATCTTGCAAAACAGGCTTGCCGATTTTTTCACTATTCTCATTATAATCCAGGTTGTCATCGATCAACTGGAAGGCAATACCGATGTTTTGTCCGATTCGGTAAGCTTGTTGAGCAAGCTTCTTATTTTCTGTTGCTTGGTAAGCACCAGAATAACAGCTCAGAGCAAACAACTCCGCTGTTTTCCCTTTTACCTGACGGAAATAATCCCGCATCCGCATGTTGGTCTGATATTTGTTGGTCATTTGATTGAGTTCCCCAAGGAGGATGGTTTCCATCCCGTTCGAGTCCAACTGCAGAATCGAAGCATCTGCAACGTATTCTTGCAACAAGTTAAAGCAAACGGTAAACAAGTAATCGCCCGTATAAATGGCAATCCGATTGTCGTAAGCGGCGTTAAAGGTATCTTGTCCGCGTCTGGTTGCTGCTTCATCCACGACGTCATCATGAACTAATGTTGCAAGATGAAGAACTTCAATGGCTGCCGCAACAGCTTGAGCTTTTTTGGGATCTCGTTCTTTGGCGAACTGAGAAAAAAGGATACTATAAGCCGGTCGCAATAGTTTACCGCCACCAGTCAGTAATTCTTTAATTTTTTGTTGCACATCCGGGTGCCGGATTGTAATTTGTTTCTCAATGAGTTGGATTGTTTCCGCCAATTCGTTCCGCAAGGCGGGATATTCATCCCACATTGGATGTACGTTCATACCTTTCACTCTCCTGTAATCTTCCTTACATTTAGGAAATAACATCCAAGCCGTCTGCTGGCTCTACAGGCTCATCCGATTTCACTTCCACTAATACGCGATGCGGCAAGCAAAGAATCGTTTCCCCCGCTGCATCAACTGCGTTCATGCGCACACACACTTGGTCGCTGCAGTTCGCTTCTTGCATGGTGACTGACAAGCCATTCCGGACAATCACATTTTCATGTCCATCCTCATCATGATAAACAAACGTCTCTGTTTCTCCATCATCCACCAAGTCAAACAGCTTGACGACTTCGCCATCTGCTTCTACCACTACTTGTAAGCGATTCTCATCTGCCTGTGCTTGTCGGTAGGTAAAGACACCGAGCGGAATAAAAGAACCGATCATCAGGAGAAGCACGATGATCACATCTCCACGGCGAACCTTTTTTAGATATTTCATTATATTCATTAGGGACATCCTTTCAAAAAGAATGTTATTTTTTATTAGCATAAAGGAAAAAAGGAGGCTAAGGCAAGTTTCCCCACCTTAACCCCTTTTGGTTTTTTAGTTATTATTTTTCAATTCCTGGCTCGTAGATCGACTTAATGTCTCCATACCACCACTTGCCGAGCTTCTTCTGAAGCCATGGCATCACGTAGTAATCCAACCCTACTGCACGGCCTGAACCGTTCATCAAGGCGATGGCTACTGGAACGAACCACATGTTTACCCAGTAGAACATACCGGACAAGCTGAAGGATACAACTAACGCAACCGTTGCTGCGTTTGCTAACCAAGTGAACAAGCCAAAGATGATTGCTAAACCAATCGCAACTTCAACTAAGGTCATGAACTTTTGGAAGAACAAAGCAACATCTTGGTTTGGAAGCATGAATTTCATAATGCTCTCAAACCAACCTGGCATTTCTTTGAATACCATCATTGGCTCTTCACCATATACATAGTTCAGACCAAAGACTGGTTTTGCCACTTCTTCTACCGCTTCGGTAGCACCCGATGTTGGATCTTGTAACCAGCTGAACGGTAAGGTAACTTCATTGCCGAACCAAGAAGTTGTGCCGAACAAACCAAACAGTTTCTTCAACCCTTCAATCAGCCACATCGAACCATAGTAGAGACGCAGCGGCAAGGCCCATAGCACGTTGCCGTAACGAGACAAGTGTTTGCGGAAGATATTGCGTCCGTCACGAATATGGAAGAATTCATGATGGATATATTGTACGAAGTAATAAACGGAACCGATTGATAGGAAGTAGAATAGATTGATTAGGTGTTTTACTGCCATTGCAATAAAACCGCTCAAGTGAATCTTATCCATCAAGTACGCTACACCGTAACGGGAACCAATGGAAATCATAAATCCTTGGTAATTACTCTTATGTGGGACTTTTTCTTTCCCTTCATATGCTGCAATAATGTTTGCTGCTGCAGTATGACCGGTTTGTTCAGCGTTTTGCACGATTTGTGGCGTTGGACGGTTATCTTTGTCAGGCTCTTCGTAGTACACGATATCCCCTGCCAAATAGACGTCTTTTGCACCTTGTGCTTCCATGTATTGGTTGGCTACCAAACGGCCAGCGCGTCCTTTTTCGATTCCATAATCTTCTGTATCTGTGTTGGCTTTTACACCAGCAGTCCAGATCAAAGTATGTGTTGGAATTATGGTTCCGTCGCTTAGCTCAATGGAGTCTTCCTCAACCTTGGCAACACCATTGCCTTTGATGATTTTCACGCCGTTTTTGTTCAAGTAGCGTTCTGCTTTAGAAGACTCTTTCTCTGTTACAACACCTAGAATAATTGGTGCAGCTTCTACTAGATAGAATGAGAACTCATTTGGATCCAGTTTGTTGTCTTTTGCCAAACGGTCTTTCCATTCCATCAGGTCACCGATCATCTCCACACCAGTGAACCCAGCTCCGGAAACAACCATTGTCAGCATTGCTTTGCGTTTTTCTACATCATGTTCGATTGCGGCTGCTTCAACGGTATCTTTGATGTGACGACGAAGTGTATTTGCATCTTCCCAGCTCCACAAGGTGAAGCCATTTTCGTCTACGCCAGGTACGTTAAAGGTATTTGGTTCGCCACCCATCGCTACGATGAGATAGTCATAATGGAAAACGGTATTAACCGTTGTAACTTCTTTTGATTCATGGTTCACATGTTTTACTTCATCGGTTACGATATCTACGTTTTTGTTCCGGTTGAACAGGCGTTGTAGATCGTATTGAATTGCATCAGGCTCTACACGTCCTGCTGCAACTTCGTGAAGTTCCGTCATATAGGTTTGATAAGAATGACGGTCAATCAGAGTAATCAAGACATCATTATTTTTTTTGAAATGTTTTGCTAATTTCTTCGTTGCTGCAACACCAGCAAAACCAGCACCAATCACGACAATATTAGTCTTTGCCATTTTTCTGCTCCTTTTTAATTCTTATTAGAATCGAATAATTTCTGTATGTAAAATCCTTAACAAAGAATAGGTCACTTACTATTAATCAACTTACCTAATAATTATAGGACATTTGTGAAAAATTGTCCATGGCAAATTCAATGAAAGAGCCATTATTAGCTATTTCTCATATCGGAAAGGGTTACATGAAAAATAAAGGAGGAGGGAAAAGCAAAAAGAGGCAGGAACCTGTTACTCATGGTCCAACCTCTTATTCCAAATCTTGATATTCCGTCGTATAGTTTGCTTCGTACCATGCCTTGGTTAATGAATCTGTTTTTGCCTCATCGCGTTGGAAGTTGCGGATCGTCACAACGTGTTCCATCAGGTAGTTTGCCGCAATCCCGACCGCAATTCCGGAGAAGATACCGGTAAATGCCAATACAGGTAGATAGAGCATCACTCCAAATGATTGTGCAATCGTGCTGGCAACGATTAGCTGCCCCACATTGTGTAAAATCCCACCAGTTGCGCTGACTCCGATTAAACTAACTCGCTTCGGACCGAGCTTGCGCACAGCCACCATCCCAAAGAAGCTTAAGAAAGCACCCGCAAAACTATAGAGAAACGTAGATAATGTTCCGCCTAAGAAGGTAGAAATAATGAGCCGCATCCAGACCACCTTGAAACTGTCCTTAAACGGCAACGTGAAGAGCGCCAGTATGGTGACCATATTGGCCAGCCCCAGCTTCGCACCGGGAGCAAAGGCAAATGGAAACGGAATGGAGCGCTCCAGCAAGGTGATGACGACTCCTTGTGCTGCTAATAATGATATATATAGTAATTTTGTATTTTTTTTCATCGCAGATACCTTTACTGCTTGCTGCTTCGAGCAAGACCATTTTCTGTTTCTTAGTGTAGCATATTTCTGCTTCTTACAGTATTGTTCCAGCATTAAAAATAAAAGATTTGGGTAGTTCAGAGGCAGCGCCACCTCTGAGCTACCCAATTTTTGATTAGAATGGGTAGCTCAGAAACTTTTTTGCGCTGGTCTACCCACTTTCTCAAAAAAATGGGTAGTTCAGCAGAATTTTTTTGGTGATCTACCCATTTGATGCTTGTCCAACCAAAAAACGCAAGAATGGTCTCTATCCCATCCTTGCGTTCCTAAAATTTAGAGTAAACTTCTTTTTAGTTTTTGTCGACACCGATCATAGGCATTTTGGACTTGATCCAATGTACTATTGATACGAACGGCAATTTCTTTTTTATCCAACCCTTCGAGGTAGAAACGAAAAACTTCCTGTTCAAAGTCAGAAAGTTGATCAAAGTAATCCATCGTTGCTTCTTTTACCTCAAGAATACTTTCTGGTGAGGATGCATCGACTTTTTTATAGAAATGTAAATTGTTTTCCGTATTGTTCTTGTCGTGAAGAAAATCATAAGAAATGGCTTCGTAATCGATTCTTCGCTTCATTGCTGTATCTTTGCGAAGCAAATTATAAATGTGGTGCTGTAGTAACAGTTTGTAATAGGCTGCAAACTTTAGTCCCTTGTCACGATCATATAACTGGACCGCTTCTAATAAAACAATACGTGATTCTTGATATAAATCTTCTCGTTCCATCGTGCGAACCCGGTACATCGTGCAAAACTTGTTAACCAATGGATGAAAACGAAGAAATAAAGGATCGAAGTAGCTCATATCTCCTTTTTTTAAGAAAGCTACCATCTCCTCCATTGTGTAAACGTTTTCATTATCAGGACAATTGGACACATAAATCTCCCCCAGCTTTTGTGATGTTATTATCATACCTTAACTTAAATGATCACGCAAGCGCTTTAGTGTATTTAATTGTTCCTCCGACCACGTTCCACGTTTTCTTTTCGAAATGTTTTGGAATTGATTGGTCTCTTGCTGCAAAGCCCGCAAGGAACGTTTGATTTCCTTATACAATTCATTGGCAGACATCCGGCTCGCACCTTTAGCGAAAACGAGTTGTTGTTCAGCAAGGTCACTAGTCGCAACTGTTACATCCGTCAGAACATTCTTCAGGTTGTCGACAACGCCCTCAATATACGTATCGGCCGTCTCCCCCTGTGCAGTGAAGACGACCTTTACTTTATATTTGGTATATTCTTTGGTAATACCAGGAACAAATTGGGCGTCAAAAACAACAATGACGTCCTTGTTCTCAAACGTGCAGTAGTTCGAAAGGGTTTGTAAGAGGCGATCGCGCGCTTCTTCGATGAAATCATTGTCCTTCAATTTTACTAGTTCTGGCCACGCACCGATCATGTTGTAGCCATCCACTACTAAGACTTCTTTTTTCATTGATTTCATCGTTTTCATCCCCTTTCGTTTTTAGAATCCGCGTTTGCGGTACACTTCGTACATAATAAGACCTGCCGCCACACTTGCATTCAAGCTTTGGACATGGCCTCTCATTGGAATATGAATGGTTCCGTCGGCTGATTCTTTCACCAAACGGGACACACCTTTTCCTTCATTTCCGATTACAACCGCAAGTGGCAAGGAAGCATCCCATTGGTGGTAGCCTTGCCCCTCCATATCGGTCGCAAAAATCCAGACGCCTTTTTCCTTCAATTCGGCAATCGTACGGCTGATATTCGTTACGCGAACAACCGGTACATGCTCGATCGCGCCGGTTGAAGTCTTCGCAACTGTTCCGGTCAGGCCGACTGCACGGCGCTTGGGAATGATGACCCCATGCACGCCGCTCGCATCCGCTGTACGCAAGATGGATCCTAGGTTATGCGGGTCTTCAATTCCATCCAGAATAAGGAAGAAAGGATCTTCTCCCTTGGCAGCTGCCACTTCAAACAAGTCATCAATCGTTGCGTACTGAAACGCAGCGGTCGCAAGCATTACCCCTTGGTGATTACCGTTATCCGACAACAAATCCAATTTGCTCTTCGGTACAATCTGAATCTGAATTTGACGTTCTTTGGCTAGTTCCAAAATTTCGCCAATCTTGCCGCCACCGATTCCTTCTTGCAAGAACAACTTATTAATGTCACGGTCTGACTGCAATGTTTCAAACACCGCATGCTTTCCGATTACAAAGTCATCGTTCTCTTCTACTTTTACCTTTTGTTCTCGTTCTTGCCGAGGTTTGTTTGGTCGTTCTTTCCGTTGTCCCCGGTCTTTCTTTTTTGATTGATCACGCATTCGTTTCATCCTCCACTTGCTCGATACACCAATGCACCAGTTCAGCCAATCGTTCTTCCTGTTTGGTTAAATGCAAGTATCCCATCATCGCCTCAAAACCGGTAGAAATCCGGTACGTAGTGACATCCGCATTCTTCGCGGTCGTATGACTCTTCGCGTTCCGCCCTCTCTTATAAAAGGAAAGTTCCTCTTCCGTCAAAAAGCTCTCATCTAGTAACATTTTCTGCATCAAATCGGCTTGGGCAGTCGCCGACACAAACTTAGTCGCTCGGCGATGCAAGTCATTCGGCTTCGTCCATCCTTTTACCAAGAGATGCTCCCGAATAAATACTTCATAAGCAGCATCCCCAATGTAAGCAAGAGCCAATCCATTCAATAAATTCCAATCTTTTTCCATTATCCGCGTCTCCATCTCGTTCCTTGAGGCGTATCATCCAAGATGATGCCCTGTTCTTTTAAGTAGTCGCGGATTTCATCACTGCGGCTAAAGTTCTTGTCTTTTCGTGCCTGGGTACGTTCTTCAATCAACGCTTGCACTTCTTCATCTAACATCATCTCTTCATCTAGCTGGATACCAAATACCATCAGCATTTGTGCTAACAAACCGGTTACTTCTTCCAGGACAAAACGGGATACCGTTTCTCGTTCGTTATAGAGATTGACCTCTTTAACAAATTGGTAAATGACGGACATGGCGTTATCCGCTTGGAAGTCATCATCCATTTCCCGTTTGAATTGATCTTCCAACTCTTGGAAAACAATCAAGTCGGTACTATCGATTTCAAGAGCTGCTTCCGCATCCGTTTCTCGGTAAACTGCATTTTGATAGGCATTTTTTACCTTTTCCAAATTGATTGCTGCTTCTTGAATGGCCTTCTCCCCGAACTTGATGGGACGGCGATAGTGGGCAGAAGAAAGTAAGAAGCGCAGAACTTGTGGGTCTACTTCTTTAATTAAATCATGGACCATCACAAAATTTCCCAGCGACTTGCTCATCTTCTCCCCATCGTCTCCCATTGTGACAAAGCCGTTGTGCATCCAATAATTGGCAAAGGTTTGACCTGTTTTCGCTTCGGATTGGGCAATTTCATTCTCATGGTGCGGGAAGGTTAGGTCATGACCGCCCCCATGAATATCAATTGTGTCTCCTAGATACTTCGTTGCCATGACCGAGCACTCAATGTGCCAACCGGGACGTCCAGAACCAAATGGGGACTCCCAAGCAATTTCATCTGCCTTCGCTTCTTTCCAGAGAGCGAAATCAAGCGGATTTTCTTTCTTTTTGCTTTCTTCCGCATCTAAACGTTCGCTCGCTCCGACACGCAAGTCCTTGATCGATTGGTCACTTAATTGACCATACTTCTCAAATTTTTCTGTTCGGTAGTAAACATCTCCGCCAGATTGATACGCATAGCCTTTTTCGATTAATGCTTCAATAAAGGAAATGATATCCGGAATATTTTCCATGACGCGTGGATGCAAGGTGGCTGGCTTCACGCCGAGCGCTTCCGTATCTGCTGCAAAAGCCGCAATGAACTTATCCGCCACTTCTAACGGACTCAATGTCATTTCTTTAGCGGTTCGGATGATTTTATCATCGACATCGGTAAAGTTGGAAACATAGTGCACATCATAACCACGATATTCAAAATAACGCCGGATGGTATCGAATGCCACGGTGCTGCGGGAGTTGCCGACATGGATATAGTTGTATACAGTCGGTCCGCAGACATACATCTTCACCTTTCCTGGTTCTAATGGTTCAAATGTTTCTTTTTGACGTGTCAATGTATTATAGATTTTAATCATCCGTTCTCGCTCCTTTCCTGATAGGAAGAAGAATGCGGACCCTTTCAGCTAGAAAACCTCACTGAAACGAGTTCGCATACCTTCCATCGCTTTTTAGTTAGTTAGTTGTGCCAACACTTGATCCAAGTGGCTCAAGCATTTTTCTTTTCCAAGCAAGGCGATTGTTTTGCCGATTTCTGGACCGTGCATTTCACCACTGATCGCTACACGAATTGGCATAAACAAGTTTTTCCCTTTAATCTTTGTTTCCTTTTGTACTTCTTTGATTGCTGCCATGATGTTAGTTTCTTCAAACGGTTCGATCGTTGGCAATTTTTCTTTGAATGCTTCTAAGACAACTGGTACGGTTTCCCCAGCCAACACTTCTTTTTCAGCTTCATCAAACTTCAATTCTTCCGTAAAGAATAATTCTGATAACGAAACAATTTCTGCTGCATAACTCATTTGTTCATGATACAAGGAAACGAGTTTCTCAATCCATTCCATTGTTTCAGGAGTTGGGTCTGCTGGAACGCGTCCTGCTGCTACTAAGTGTTGCGTAGCAGTCGGCAAGATATCCGCTACCGTTGTTTCCTTCATGTAATGGTTGTTGATCCATTCTAGTTTCTTCGCATCGAATGCGGCAGGAGATTTGCTCAGTCTTGAAGGATCGAACATTTCAATCAATTCTTTTTGACTGAAAATTTCTTCTTCCCCTACTGGAGACCAACCTAGCAACGTAATGAAGTTAAACATTGCTTCTGGGATGTATCCTAGTTCACGGTATTGACCGATAAATTGCAGAATCGTCTCATCACGCTTGCTTAATTTTTTGCCTGTTTCTGAATTAATAATCAAGGTCATGTGACCAAATTCTGGTGCTTTCCATTCAAATGCTTCATAAATCATCATTTGTTTTGGAGTGTTGGCAATGTGGTCGTCCCCACGCAACACATGCGTAATCTTCATCAAGTGGTCATCTACCACTACAGCAAAGTTGTACGTTGGGAATCCATCACGCTTACGGATAATGAAGTCTCCACCTACACTACTTGCTTCAAAGGAGATTGCTCCTTTTACAATGTCTTCAAACGCATACGTGTTATCTTTCGGTACACGGAAGCGAATGGTTGGAACAATGCCTTGTGCTTCTTTTTCTGCCCGTTCACGGGTTGTTAAGTGTGCACAATGCCCGCTGTAATGTGGCATTTCACCACGAGCACGTTGTTGTTCTCTTTCTGCTTCTAACTCTTCTTCTGTACAGTAACATGGGTATGCACGGTTCGCCATCAACAATTGGTCGATGCAGCTGTCATAAATGTCTTTCCGTTCTGATTGACGGTACGGACCATATTCGCCTGGCTTGTCTGGACCTTCATCCCACTCGATGCCTAACCATTCTAAATTCTCTAATTGGCTTTCTTCTCCACGTTCTATGTTCCGTTTTTGGTCGGTGTCCTCAATCCGAATGATGAAGTCTCCTCCATGGTGACGTGCGAACAAGTAGTTAAACAACGCGGTTCGCGCATTCCCAATATGTAAATGCCCCGTTGGACTTGGAGCATACCGAACTCGAACTTTTTTAGCCATTTTTTAAACTCTCCTTTAAATTACGAACTAAATTTATTTTGCTTTTAATCCTTTTTGTGAATGGACCGGTTTTGCAAAAATCATCCGTCCAGCTGCCGTTTGCAAGGCACTGGTCACGACGACTTCAATTGCTTTATTGATATAGTATTGACCGTCTTCTACAACAATCATCGTGCCATCATCCAAGTACCCGACGCCTTGATTGCGTTCTGTACCGGCTTTAATGATGGTAACATTCATCGTCTCCCCTGGGATCACGACTGGTTTCACTGCATTTGCCAATTCATTGATATTCAGTACGGGCACATTTTGGAACTCGCTGACCTTATTCAAGTTAAAGTCATTCGTAACCAAGACGCCGTCAATCAACTTCGCTAAACGAATCAGTTTGCTGTCTACTTCAGGAATATCTTCGAATTCCCCTTCATAGCTCTCCACTGTCATTACTTCTTCTTTCTGCAAGCTGTTCAAGATATCCAGCCCTCTGCGACCTCGCACACGCTTAATGCTGTCCGATGAATCAGCGATATATTGCAACTCACGAAGGACAAAGTTTGGAATCACCAAAACGCCTTCTAAGAAGCCTGTTTTAGCAATCTCATAAATTCGTCCATCAATAATCACACTTGTATCCAAAATTTTGTATTTGCGGAAGGTAGAATCTGCCTTGCGCTCGAGCAACTGCCCTTCATCAGGACGCTTGGCGCGAGTCGTAAACAACTTGCGGAATTCTTCCATACGAGTCGTTCCGATTGAGTAACCTAAGTACGCAAACATTAATGCCAACAGTGATGGGACGATATTACTTAGAACCGGAATGTTCCAAGCTGCTAATGGAATTCCGATCAGCCACGCAAGCACTAAACCAATGATAATCCCCAAAGCACCAAATAACAAGAAACTCGTAGATTGTTTACTGAAGTAGGTTTCTACTTTCTTGAAAATTTCAAGAATAAAATTCACTAATACTAAGGATAATAAAAAGAAAATAAGTGCGCCGATACCAAAATTGACAAACACATTATTGAAAGAAGAACGGGTTAGATTTGCTAGATCCCATAAATAAGGCATCACTGAAATTCCGACACTTCCTCCAACAATCAAAAAAATCATTGAAATAATCTTTTTTCTCATCATTTTCCCTCCTTTCGATTAATTCCGTTCCGGAAACACCTTTTTCAATGTCTCGAAAACAGTGGAAACACCCACTAATTCTATCCCATCCGGGGAAGTCAAACCAGCCAAATTGTTCTTCGGCAAGAAAATACGCTTGAATCCAAGTTTCTCTGCTTCATAAACCCGCTGTTCAACGCGGCTCACTCTTCTTACTTCACCGGTCAAACCAATTTCACCGATAAAACAATCGGTTGCTGCGGTTTCTTTATCCCAGTAACTAGAAGCCACACTGACTGCTACTGCCAGATCAATCGCAGGTTCATCCAAACGTACGCCACCCGTTGACTTGAAGTAAGCATCTTGGTTTTGGAGCAATAGTCCTGCCCGTTTCTCCAATACCGCCATAATCAAGGTAACACGGTTATAATCCAATCCACTTGCCGTCCGTCTCGCGTTTCCAAATGCAGTAGGGGTAATCAGGCACTGAATTTCAGCTAAGATGGGGCGTGTTCCTTCCATGGAAGCTACTACTGCAGAACCGGAAGCACCTGGCATCCGTTCTTCTAAGAACATTTCTGATGGATTGGCAACTTCACGCAATCCGCCAGCCGCCATTTCGAAGACACCAATTTCGTTGGTCGAACCAAACCGATTTTTCACTGCCCGCAAAATCCGGAACGTATGATGACGGTCTCCTTCGAAGTACAACACGGTATCTACCATATGCTCCAACATCCGTGGTCCGGCGATATTCCCTTCCTTCGTCACATGACCGACGATAAAGATTGAAATGTTGTTACTCTTGGCAATACGCATTAGTTCTTGAGTCGTTTCACGCACTTGGGAAACACTGCCGGCACTACTCTCGTTATCCGGTTTGATCATGGTTTGGATGGAGTCGATGATGACAAGCTTCGGTTTTACTCGTTCGATGGTTTGAGCAATGGCATCCAGATTCGTTTCAGGATAGATGTAAAAATCTGCCCCTTTTACGCCTAAACGCTCTGCACGGAGTTTAATCTGTGTTGCACTTTCCTCCCCGGAAACATATAGAACGGAAATATTCTTGTTATTAATCTGCGCTGATACTTGGAGTAGCAAGGTCGATTTCCCAATTCCTGGGTCTCCTCCAATCAACATCAATGATCCTGGCACGATCCCGCCACCTAGAACATGATTGACTTCTTCCATATCTGTTGGAATACGAGGCACATCTTCAATCTTGATATCTTGAATGGATACTGCTTCAGGAACTTGACCTGTGAAATTCGCACGTGGTTGGTGGGCTTTTGAAACAGCCACTTCTGTTTCTTCTTCCAGCTGATTCCATCCGCCACAATTAGGGCATCGTCCAAGCCATTTAGGCGATTCATACCCACAGGCCTGGCAAACGTATTTAATTGATTTCTTTTTCGCCATTCTGTGATCTCCTTCTTTTATGCCAAATAAGGCTTATGGTTATTTTAGCATATAACCCGCCAAACTACTTGTATGGACCTATAATAATTTCAGGAATTTTCATGGTTTTCGTCTGAAGAACCAAATCCGCCGACACGGCTTTTTAATCCGCCTCGGTCCCCGTCCGCTTTCAGAAAAGAAAGAAAAATACCTTGTCCAATTCGTTCTCCCTTTTTGATTACCTTATCTTGTAAACCAAAGTTAAGTAATTGGAAGAAGATTTCTCCTTCGTTTGCTTCATTGTTGTAATAATCTGCATCCACAATCCCTACTCCATTCGGCAAAACAAGAAAATGTTTTAACGGGTTACTGGAACGATTTGTCAGCTGCAAGTACTCATCCTCTTGCATATAGGCCTTGATTCCCGTTGGTACTAATACAGGTGTAATTCCTTTGGGGGATGCGGTTCGGTCGTGCTTAAAGAGGGTCCGCCAAATAGAAGGCAATACGGTGTCCTCAGCCGCCTGGAAATCATATCCAGCTGCATGGATAGTGGCACGTTCGGGAAGAGAAATCCCTTGTCCTTCATAATGCGACACAATCTCAAAACCTCTTTTTTTCATCGAATCTTCCTTTCCTACTCAATTGAAATAATTATAACAAGAATCAGGTTAAAAAGGTTTGAAGATTTTGCGAAGAAAGATTGTATCCGCTTTTATGCAATGTGCACAAGAATCTGTGTTGTTTTTTATTCAGAATGACTTAGCAATGTTATCCGCTTTCATTTATGATAAGGATGTTAAATAAATCCACGAAAAAAAGGACGGTAAATAAAATGGTAGAAATTCAATTGAACCATATACATAAAATGTACGACAATGCGGAAAGCTATTCCGTTACAGACTTTAACTTACACATCCAAGACCGTGAATTCATCGTCTTCGTAGGACCATCTGGTTGTGGAAAATCCACTACCCTACGTATGATTGCTGGTTTGGAAGATATTAGTGAAGGCGAACTAAAAATCGGCGACACAGTAATGAACGACGTAGCTCCTAAAGACCGCGACATCGCAATGGTGTTCCAAAACTATGCATTGTATCCACATATGACTGTATACGATAACATGGCATTCGGTTTGAAACTACGTAAATACAAAAAAGAAGAAATCAAAGAGCGCGTAGAAAACGCAGCTGACATCTTAGGCTTGCGTGAATATTTAGACCGTAAACCAGCTGCACTTTCTGGTGGACAACGTCAACGGGTTGCTCTTGGACGTGCGATCGTTCGTGATGCAAAAGTATTCTTGATGGATGAACCTCTTTCAAACTTAGATGCAAAACTACGGGTAGCAATGCGTGCAGAAATCGCAAAATTACACCGTCGTTTGAACACAACTACAATCTACGTAACGCATGACCAAACAGAAGCAATGACCATGGCTGACCGGATCGTTATCATGAAAGACGGTTTCATCCAACAAATTGGTTCTCCAAAAGATGTATATGACAACCCTGTTAACTTATTCGTTGCTGGATTCATCGGTTCTCCTGCAATGAACTTCTTCAATGTAACATTGAACGATGGCGTTATTTCTGACGGTAAAGGCCTAGAGCTACGTATCCCAGAAGGAAAACGCAAAGTATTGGAAGAAAAAGGCTACAACAACAAAGAATTGATCTTCGGAATTCGTCCAGAAGACATTCAAAGTGAGCAAGTAGTAATCGAAGCAAACCCAGAATCAACCGTACGCGCAGAAGTGCAAGTATCTGAGTTGTTGGGTGCAGAAACAATGCTTTACAGCCGTGTTGGTAACACTGAATTTATCTCCCGTGTCGATGCTCGTGACTACCATGAACCAGGTAGCACAGTAGAATTAGCGTTCAACATGAACAAAATTCATTTCTTCGACAAACAATCGGAAGTAGTTATTACCATCCCTTAATCTGTTATCTCTATTTTCTTACTCTATACCATCCTCCACCTGAAAAAAGTGCAGAGACTCTTGTCTCTGCACTTTTTTCTTATGCTTCTTCCAAAGGATGAAACGCTTCTTCCGGCGTCACTCCATCTTTGACCCATACTGATACGGTTCCACCCTTAACTAAGAACTCCCCGCATCCTTCTTCATCAATCACAATTTTTTCTTCACGGTTGCCGCTGTAATCCGCAAATGTTTCACCAGCATACTGCTCCCCAACATACATTTTTTTCTTGTTGTCATCACCGTTTGACATAATAACGGCTAAGCCATACGGATGTTCCTCGTTCCCCATCCGGGTCCAGCCAATGCAATTCGGATCATCGAAGTAATCATGTTGGTCACCATACGCATGGTTCGCACGTAAGTAGAGAATTTTATCCAACCGGCTCGCCATTCCCTCAATCGGATTTTCACCGCTGATTCCATAATAATCACCGTAGAATAAACAAGGGAATCCTTCTAGCCTTAGTAAAATAAAGGAGTACGCAAGTGGCTTGAACCAGCGCTCCACATACGATTCAAGCGATTGACCTGGCTGCGAATCATGATTATCAACAAAAGTAACCGCATGGGTTGGGATTTTTGCAATGAGGGTATCCTCGCAAATTTTGCGTAAGTCATAATCGCTGCCTGCTACAGAAGCTTCATGGAAATGATAATGGAGCGACACATCGAATAAATCGAACGTATAGTCAGTCGCTTCTAGATATTGCTGCAGCGAATCATAATCATGGCGCCAATATTCCCCTACTGCAAAGAATTCAGGTCGGCCTTTCTCACGAATGTCGGTTACTAATTCTTTGATGAAATGATAGTTGATGTGCTTCACAGCATCCAACCGGAACCCGTCCAGCTTCGCTTCATCTACATACCAATTCGCCCAACGTTTTATTTCTTCCACAACTTCCGGATTCTCATAATCGATATCCGCAAACATCAAATAATCAAAGTTCCCAAACTCATTGTCAACCGTCTCGTCATCGCTCCAGCCCTTGTTGACTCCTTTAATCATATAAATAGCTTTTTTCTCATCCTCTACGTTAAAGTCTGTCCCGGTAAAATGAGTCCAATTCCATTGAAAGTCCGAGTGTTTCCCTTTTCTTCCCGGAAAAGTAAATTTAGTCCATGCTTCAATCTCATACGGCTCACTTAACTTTTCTTGTCGGTTTTCTGGATTCACTTCATATGCCATAAAACGTTCCGTTTCGTCTGCGCCTGCCTTATGGTTAAGGACCACATCCGCGTATGCGCCAATGCCGTGTTCATGAAGGGCATCAATGGCCGCAATGTATTCTTCTTTCGTTCCGTACTTTGTCCGCACGGTACCTTTTTGATCAAATTCACCTAAATCATATAAGTCATAAATTGCGTAACCCACATCATCTTGCGAGATCGCTTTGTAAGCAGGTGGTAACCAAACAGAGGTAACTCCAATTTGCTTTAGATGAGGGGCATCGGCTTTTATTTTATTCCATAATTGCCCATCATTCGGTAGTTCCCATTCGAAGTACTGCATGATTAGTCCATTTTCACTCATTGATTCCACTCTCCTTCAATCAAAAATATCCAATATAAAATACATAGCTCACGCTTCTTATTATAGCTTACTTTTTTATTTTCACCTTGTATGAAGCTCTTCGGTTTGCTTCACTTGACATTAGTTCGAATTCGAGATATTATAATTGTGTCCATAACCGCAAGAGTTTGAAAGGAGATTTATGATGAATCAATTAACCGGAATTCACCACATAACAGCTATTACTAGTAGCGCTGAGAAAATTTATGACTTTTTTACCACTGTATTAGGGATGAGGCTTGTTAAGAAAACTGTCAACCAAGATGATATCCAAACATACCACCTCTTTTTCGCTGATGACCGCGGAACTGCCGGAACTGACATCACCTTTTTTGACTTCCCTGGCATTCAAAAAGGCAGACATGGTACGAATGAGATTTTCCGCTCCGGCCTTCGTGTGCCAAATGATCGTGCCCTTGCCTACTGGCTGAAACGTTTTGACCATTACGGTGTAACGCATACGGATATTCAAGAACAATTCGGGCGAAAAGTGATTAACTTCCAAGACTTTGATGAGCAATTGTACCAGTTAGTCTCCGACGAAAACGACCAAGGAGTGGCCACAGGAACCCCTTGGCAAAATGGTCCCGTGCCGACGGAGTTTGGTATTACGGGATTAGGCCCAGTCCATGTGCGGATTGCTGATTTTACTTTTTACAAACAAATGTTAGAAATGGTTCTTGGCTTCAGGGAAAGTGCGAGCGAAGGAAATGTACATTTGTTTGAAACGGGAGCAGGCGGAAATGGCGGTTCGATGATTGTCGATCATAATACTGTTCTACCTCCTGCTGTTCAAGGCTACGGAACGGTACATCACATGGCCTTTCGAGTAGGACCATGCCGTAAAGAGTTAGACGAATGGATTGAGCACATGAATCATTTCAATCTTCCTACTTCTGGGTACGTCGACCGCTTCTACTTTGAATCCTTGTACGCGCGGATTGCGAATGGTATCTTGTTTGAATTCGCAACCGATGAACCAGGATTTATCGATGACGAGGAGCCATACGAAATTCTTGGCGAGAAGCTAGCTCTTCCACCACGTTTCCGTGACCACCGCGAAGAGATTGAGAAGCTGGTTCGCCACTTTGACACGGTGCGCAGTACCAAACATTTTGAGAAAGAATACTTTGGCTTCGACCAATAAACTTAAACGTGCAAGTGACCCTTTTAAAAAGTGGTCACTTGCACGTTTTCGGCTATTTTGGTATAAGTGAGGTGTTTTTTTAGGGCTCACTTGCACGCTTTTGGGAGTTTTGGTATGAGTGAGCAATTTTTTTGAGCCCACTTGCACGTTTATCATTTTTTTAGTTAGGATTCCTCCTTTCTTTTTGAAAAACCCCTTTCAAAACATCCGTTTATCCGGTAGAATAAATGCAATGATGTGGAAAAGTGAGGAATAGATATTGAAGTGCAAACGTTTATTGACACTGGTTCTTCCCACGGCCGTTATCCTTTCAGCTTGTCAACGCGTACTTGCAACTGATTTTCAACCTTCAAGTACGGTAGCCCTATCCAACGACGTGGAAAATTACCACCAAATTGTCACAGTGAAAGCAGAAACTACCTTAGACCAAAATGAAACAGCCGTTTCGTACACAGCGACAGAAGCAACACTCTTCCTAGACGAAACCATTGGATACGGTTCGCGCATTACGAAAGGAACCGATATCTCCTCCCATAAAGTAAATATGTACAGCAGCCCATCGCGTGCGTACCAACAAACCAATCAAGAAGACTGGCAACCAGTCGCAACAACGAGTCCACTTTTCTCTAGTCTAGAAGTGTACCCTTATGAAACATTTTTAGAAATGGCTGAAATCTTCATCCAAAATGGAACCGTGGCAGAGTCAGAAGAGGAATTCCTCATTACTTATTCGGGGAAAGACGAGGCGTTGAACCGCGAAATTGCGGCTGCGCTAGAAAAGATGCCTGCAGCCAATACATCTTATGAAGTATCTTTGTCGGTTGATAAAGAAAGCCAACATCTTACTTCGTTTTCTTTAATAACCGAAACCGAACAAGCAGACGGAAATCGCATCGTGACTCAGGAATTAACCAGTTCTTTCTCAAAGTATAACCAAAATACACCAAAACCATTTTAACTAAGAAAAAGAGTGCTCCCAAAAATTTGGGGGCACTCTCTTTTTACTGACAAGTCAAACGGTAAATCGCTTCTGCATAAATATCCATCGCAATGTAAATATCTTCCAGGGCCATGCGTTCGTTTGGTCCATGCAAAGTTGCTTCTGCTTCTGGTAGTTGAGCTCCAAAGGCTACGCAGTTATCCATGGTTCGTGCGTAGGTTGCACCACCAGATACAATCGCTTCACTTGCATCACCTGTTTTTTCTTGATACGTAGCCATCAACGTTTTCACCAATTCAGTGTCTAACGGTACGTATAGTGGTGCGATGAAATCATATTCTTCAAATTCTAAATTATATTTTGCAGCTGCTGCTTGTAACTTTTCAACAATCAAAGATTTTTCAAAAGTAACCGGGTAGCGAACGTCGATGCCCAGAATAGAACCGTCTTCGTTGATGCTCAAAGTCGCTGCATTACAAGTCAATTTGCCCGATGCCTCGTCTTCTACTTCGCCAAAGATTGCTAAACCGCGGCCATCTTCCTGAACCATTTCCGTTAAGAAACGTAAGATGTCAGCAGACTCTAAGCGGTCTAAGCGGTCTAATCCTTTTGCCAGACGAACAATCGCATTAATTCCTTCTGGTGCACTCTTACTGTGAACGGATTTCCCTTTAACCGTAACTTGATCACCGTCTTGAACAAAGTGAAGATCCATACTTTCTAACTCAGCCGCGAGACGATTTGCCAGCTCCCCTTGGTACATCGCATCTTCTGGCACCACATTCATCGCTTCACCAGCTTTTAGCTGATAAGAGGTGGATTCTTTGCTGTGTAATTTCACTTGCAACAGGCCTTTTTCGGCATATGTTACTGGGAAAGTCGAGTCTGGCGCAAAGCCCATGGTTGCCTTCTCTTCTTTTTCGTTGTATTTTGCTAGGCATCTCCATAAGTTTTCTTCATCCACACCGAAAATGAAACGAATGCGTTGGTTGAATACCTCTCCAGCATCCATCAGTGCTTTCACTGCATACAAAGCCGCAATCGTTGGCCCCTTGTCATCTTGAGCGCCACGAGCAACGATGAAGCCGTCTTTAATGACTGGTTCAAAAGGTTTGCTCTCCCATAGATCGAGATTTCCCGGTGGCACAACGTCTAAGTGGCACAGTACCGCGAATAATTCTTTCCCTTCGCCCACTTCCGCGTATCCATAGTATCCTTCTGGATCTAGATACGTTCTAAACCCTAACCCCTCTGTCAATTCCAAAGTTTTTTTCTAATACTGCTTGGATATCACTTCCAAAAGGTGTCTTTCCCGTCGGATCTTCTTGTAGGTAAGAAGGATAAGACAGAATCGTTTTCAAAGCTTCAATCGCTTCGGTTTGATGTTTCTCCTGAATAAAATTTTGCATGCAACTTCCTCCATTCTCATTTCATCTATCTTCTATTCTACCACTCTATGAAATAGTAAAAAAGCAGAGGCTTCTTTTTGAGCACGCAAAAAAGATCGGAATAGATCCGATCTCCTATACCCTATCCGATGTAGGTGTCTGTCATTCATTTTTTTCCAAAAATTCTATGTAGCTATCGATGTTTTCCAATGCTACAAACATGCGGGCACACTCGCGATAAACTTGAGCCAGTACTAAAAAGCGCTCCTGAGAGTAGTCTTCGGGATAGGAATCGGTTTTCCAAGTAAAACGCAGCGACGTGTTCAAATTACTCGCCGTTTTCGCCATGTTCCGTAAAAGTTCCACTTGATCTTCCTTGATATATTCCTGATTGTCGAAGCCCTCTAAGTCTTTTATCGTAGCCTGAAAGAATAAAATTGCCTCATAGATACGACACCGGAAGGTAATGCTGACTCGATTGTAGTAGCCACACTTAATCAGTTCTCGAAGATGTGCATTCACTTCTTCTATTGTATGATCTAGATCCAATTTTATTGCTTCGATGTTTTCGATTACCTGACTAAAAGATGTAATTTCTTCCATGCTGATATCAGTATATTCGGCACTCATCATAACCCCTCCTTCTATCCTTGATTTAGAGACCAACGAATGATCAGTCATAAACCGATGTATGGTGCCTTTTATTTCTCCTTTGAATCAGTTAAAATAGAAGGCACCAACCATCTAGGTGCTTAAGACTTGCAAAATGTTTTTTGACTTTTTACCAACCACCGATTAACCAGATATCTCCTCCGCCAAGTGCTCGTGCAGCTGGACCATTGCTAGTGAAAGCAGGCAGTGCCACAAACGTCAGAACCGTAGCCAATACAACAAACTTTTTACCCTTACGCAAGAATTTTTTCATGAAATTCCCTCCTAAATGGTTAGTTGTGTTTCTATGTCTTATTATAATACAGAAGTTCCGATTTCTTACCAAATATTCATAAATGAATATTTTACAAAAAGGGAGCTAAAAGCCTTGGAAAATCAACCTTTTAAGCATGTCTCTACTGGAGAGACCATAAAAAAAATCCGAAAAAATAAAAATTATACACAAAAGTTTGTTACGAAAGGAATTTTAAGCCAGTCTACCTATTCAAAAATTGAAGCTGGACGGGTTGACCCTTCCTATATGAAGTTCAGCCAAATTCTGCGCAGACTGGATATGTCTGAAGATGAGTTTCGTTTCTTGATTGATGAAGAGGGGGATGAGCGGGGAGAAGTGATTCAATCTTTCTTTCGGTTGAACTATAACGATAGTAACGCACTGAAGCAAATTAAGCAGCGAATCGGTGGGTACTTAGAGAATAAAGACGACTTCTTGTTACAAGACATTGGCTATATTTGCGATGCCTTAATCCTCATTATTGAGGAACGTAATTACTCAAAGGCAAGTCATTTCGCTACGAAAGTATGGAGCCGCTTAGAGAAGTTCGACCAATGGTACTTAACAGAATTTCGATTGATTAATTCAATCATGTTCATTTTTCCTGTCGAAACGATTTTAGAAATTGCGGAACGGATGAATCAGTATCTCAAAGACTATGTTACTCGTGAAAGTCGCTTGCTGCTCAATAATATGCAGACCAATATTTGTTTAGTGTTGATTCGTAACCACGAATATGAGGTTGCGTTGGAACACTTGAACGAATTGATTGTCCGTCTGCGTGAAGAACATAATTACTACTTACTATCCATCGTCTATATGCGAAAAGGGATCGTACTAACCCGTCTGGAAAATCCAGACGCTGAAACGTACCTTACGAAAGCAATGCGTCTTGTACAGGCCTTCGACCAGCCTGAATTAGAAGAAGCCTTTAAGAATGAAATTGAACACTATACCACCCCTGAAGAAGAAGGAGATTAAGATGAAGAACATAATCAAAGGAGCAATTGTAGGCATCTTCTTGATGATGTTGGCAGGTTGCCGCAATCAAGTAAATCGCGATTTTCTCAATCGGCTCGTTGATTTGCAAGAAAACTCTACAGTCACGGCAGATTTTTCCATTACCGACCTAGGCCTTTTGGACAACTCCGGCGCTGGAATGTTCGGGCCTTATTTGGAAGCTATTTTGGCGGAATTAAGTTATGAAGTGGTCATGGAAAAAGACCAAGAAAATCCCACTACTCTTTCCTTACAAATGGGCGTAGATGCCTTGGGAAGTTTACAACCCATCCTATCTGGAATAATCGACAGCGGCCATTTTCTCCTTGGCGTACCACCCTACTTGCAACTGCAAGCCCTAACGGGAAATGTTTCTCAGCCAGGGATTGCGATTGAACAATTGCGTGCCGATCATGTGGGGAAATGGGTGATGATGGAGAGTGAAACGATTGAAGTAGATGAGAAAGAATTGCTTCAACAGATGGGTGACTTGCGCAAGGAATTTTTAGCCTTGGATCCTGCTCTTTTTACGGAAGATGATTCTACCATGACCGTTACTCTGGGAACAGAAGAGTTGGAAGCTCTGTTTACTCCTTTTCTTCAAGAAGGCTCCCTTATAGAAGAAGATGCGACAGCTGAGGCGAAACTGACACTTAGCAAAGAAACCGATACGCTGTCTATTGCGATCACCATTGACCAGCTCGAATTAGAGGCCCTGACAGCGTTTGGTTTTGAGATAGAGGCAGACTTTACAAATCCTGACGTAACTGTGTCTGTACCTACTGAAGAAGACCGTGTTTCTCAAGGCCAATTGGATGCGCTCTTAGATCCAATCAATCCCTCTTCAACGCCGATTGGGTACACAGAACCTATTTTTGAAGACGTACGCAAGCGGATAGCCGCAACAAGAGAGACCTTAAACCGTGAAACCGGCCAGGAATTGTTAGAGGCTTATGCGTTGTTATTGAACGAAGAGCAGTATAAACAAATACAATCCGTAATTGATATTCCTACCCTTCCTACACGTTATAAACAACCAGAAACAGAGCCTTCTACTACACAACCGCATTCTGATATCGGAATTAGCGAAGAACGTTTCAACTCCCTAATTGACAGCGTCATTACGTACCGGGACAACCATACCAAACAAAGTGGCCAAAACACCTTGGACCAGTATTATGGCTTGTTGACAGAAGAACAATACCAAGAGCTGGAAGCAGCACTTGATATAGAGAGTTTGCCGCAATAATGGCTAGCGTTACGAGATATTAAAAAAGAGGCTGGACACATCGTCCGCCTCTTCTCTAACGCTCCCCTTAACCAAATGACAAGAACAGAATGGCCGCAATAATCAACGCGTACGACAAACGTTCCAAGTTTTTCTTTTTATTCGGCTCAATTTCTTTTCCAGCTCGTTGTTGTTTAATAATCCATAGATTAATCGCTAAACTTACTAAAGAAATAAGAATAGCAGCTACATATTTATTCATGGTTCACACCTTCCTGTTCGCTCAAAATCATATCAATATGTGGGATGTCATCCTCCAAATATATTTCGGAAACGGCTTGAAAGCCAAACGCTCCGTAAAAACGTTCCAAATGAGCTTGTGCAGCTAGATGGATCGGTACGTTGGGGAAATGGGTCTTCCCATAACGCAACGCTTCTCGCAAGAGTTCCTGCCCCTGTTGTTGTTTACGATAATCTGGATGTACAATCACTCGACCCAAACGGATGCCATCTTCTGCAGGAATAATCCGGGCATAGGAAATCAACTTTCCATCTTCTTGCTTGAAGAAATGAATGCTCTCTAAGTCCAGCTCATCTACTTCCTGATACGGACAGTTTTGTTCGACTACAAAAATTGCAATACGAAGCGCATAAATTTGATGCAGTTCATATACGGTTAACTCATTAAAACGCTTGGCTTCCCACATCTACCACACATCCTTTCTAGGTTCAAAATGATTATAACAAAAAATCTCCCACTAAGCCGCAAGACTTAAGGGGAGATTCATTATTTAGATATTTATGATCCAATCTAATTCTGCTACAGGAATCAATGGTATGTGTACCCCTAATTCATTTTTTACTGCTTCATACTCTACCCAATGATACGGGCCTTTTACCGATTCCACATGTCGATCAATAATATAATATTCATTATTTTCTTTGCGTTCTTTCTCTAATACGATAAAATGATCATTCCAATTTAAACTGATAAAGTAACCCGGAATGTTTCCCGTCGGATAGTGATACGAAGCAGGCAGATGGAACAGGTTTGTGCCTGACGCACATTGACGTAAGAATAAGTCCCCTTCTACCGATATCTTATACTTTACTGCTCGTGCCAACTCAGGAAATAAACGTGTACTCCTCTCCATACTTTCACCACCTACAATTAGTTTTTACAACCGCTTACATGTTATATAATAGATAGTATACCCACTTTTAAAAAGAAAGTATAGCCTTTCTTATTAATTTAATATTTTTGTAATATTTATATTCAATGTTCGGTTTTTAGCGAAATATTTCACTCTCTCCTTTCTGATTTTTCTCATTTTTATAGAAAAGAAGAATTATTTTACTTCACTCCCCATTTTCTTTACAATGAATGTATAGAAGAGAACGCTTACGGGCGTTCAAAGAATAAACTTGCAACAGAAAGCCAATTGAAGGAGGAATTAGTATGAAGCAACTGAGTAAATTCCCGAACGAGGAACTTTTGAATGCACAAGGACCTTTTGTAACGATTTATCAAAAGGTGGAAATGAATCCACCCAATACCGAATCTGTACAATTAAAGTTTAAAAATCATGTAAAAAATGCGAAAGAGCAAGTAAAACATGAATGTACAGGTCCGATGTGTGAGAATTTAATTGCTCAATTGGATAGCGTTCCAAATGATAAAGGCTTTTGGACGGTAAGTCGAGGCAGTGTCGCGTTCTTCTTCACTCCTCAAGAAACTTATTATTACCGGGTAAATACCAACCTCAATGATGGAATTTCATTTGGCGACAAACCAAATGTCTTGCCTTTGATCGAGGAATTCCAATACATTGAAAACTATTACCTACTTTGCTTGAACAATCATGAATTTAGCCTATACAGAGGGATTTTAGACCGAATCGAACCAGTGGAGTTACCAGAAGATGCGCCTAATACGATTGAAAAAGCATTAGGAGAAGAATTGGTAGGAAACCAAGAATTGAACTCTGGCGGCGGTGGCGGTTCATCCGTTCATGGTACACAAGAGAAGAGCTTGGAATGGGAAAAAGATCAAGAAAACTACTTCCGTATCATTGATAAGTATGTGTTTGAGAACTATTCTCGTAAAGAAGGCCTACCACTTGTGGTCTTTGCGCTCACAGAAAACCAAGCAGCATTCCGTGCCTTGTCGAAGAACAACTTCTTGCGTGACAACCGGATTGAAGCTTCTCCAGCACAACTAAATGAACAAGAAATTCAAAAAGAAGTAGAAAAATTAATTTCTCGCGTACTAAGAGAGCGTCATAGTGAAATTATTAACCGTTACGAAGAAGTAACGCCACAATATAAACTGGGCGACCAATACCAAGACTTGGCAATGGCAAGTCTTGAAGGCCGAATCGAAAGTTTGTTTATTGAAAAAAATGCAGAAATAAAAGGTTCCATCGACGATACGGGTCAAATGAAGCAGGGTGGCGATGATAATTTCTTGAACCAACTTGCCCTTAATGTCCTAGCGACAAAAGGGAAAGTATATGTTCTAGACCGTGCTCAAATGCCTGGTTTGAAAGACGTCGCAGCAATCCTGCGTTATTAAGAATTTTAGAAAGAGAAGGATTTATTCCTTCTCTTTTTTGTATAAATCTCTAATTCGAGACGTTTTGTTTGAAAAAATTTTTTTGTTGCGTTAAGCTACGAATGTAGTGGAAGACAATTGAAATAGGAGGAATTTAAATGTTAAAAATTGGAATTATTACTGGTAGTACGCGCCCTGGTCGTAACAGTCTACAAGTAGCCCAAAAGCTAAAAGAATGGGCTGACAAACGCGGCGATGCAGAGTATGAAGTAGTGGATATTGCCGATTACAATTTACCGATGTACAATGAACCTATTTCTGCTGCATACAGTCAAGACTACCAAACACCAGAGGCCAAACCTTGGTCCGAAAAGATTGCGTCTCTAGACGGCTATATCTTTGTTACTCCGGAATACAATCACGGCATCACTTCCGCATTGAAGAATGCGATTGACTATTTATATGTGGAATACAACAACAAACCTGCCGGTATCGTAAGCTACGGTTCATCAGGCGGCGTACGAGCAGCAGAAGCGATGCGGATTGTCCTAGCCGAACTACAAGTTGCGACCGTTCGTACTCACGTTGCCATGTCCCTCTTTACCGACTTCAAGAACATGAGCGAATTCGCTCCAGCACCTCTTCATGAAGAAACATTCAATACAGAGCTGGACCAATTGCTTGCTTGGGGAGAAGCTTTGAAGACCTTACGTGAAAAATAAAGATTATTATTAAATACAGAGACCTAATGTGAATTATTTTGTCAGTTAGATACAGGACAATTCACATTAGGCTTATTTTTATTTGGTGAAACGCTAAATATTATAATTAAAATATAACAAAAAAACTATTTTTTTCATGATATTTTAATGTTAATAATTATAATAGCGTTATAATAAAAAACAAGATATAGGAAGCGCTACCAAAAACCTCATAATCTAATCTACAAAGAGATTAATATCCCTCATTAGGAGAGAAACAGATGTTAGATTTGCTCAGTGATATCAGTGTTCTCATTGTCTTATTAGTGGGTGTTAAAAATGAACGGATTAAAATAAAAAACGGTAAAAATATGAAATGGGGACTAGTATTACTTTACTTTGTCATTATCATTTTTATATACCGAATGTTTACTTGATTTTCATTTTTTTCTCACAAAAATTTGTTACAGTTTTATTAGCTATGAATAGAAGGTATTGACCTCCAAAAGTTAGAGTAAAATCTAAATTCTTTGGAGGTCTTTATCTAGTAATGTATTGTAACATTCAGTTTTCAAGTTGTGCAAGAATATCTGGACGTGGCTCATCAGGTTACAAAGCCTTAATAAAGAAATATATCGCGGAAAGTGTTAAGAGATTACTGTGTTCTCGAATCATGATTTCCCTAATATATTAATTAGTATAACCAAGTTCGATTAAAAAAATGGTTAGCCTAAGCCCATTAGATACTGAACTTAAACCAACCTATTCCTTGCATAAAGAAAACTCTAACATTTAAGATTCACAATCTTTTTAATTTATTCATCGTACTTTTTCTATTTGGAGCTCGATATTTTCTAGCTTCATCCCCGTTTGATAGCGAGAAAAATAAGATCAAAAATTGTCTACCTGAATTATTCATACTCCTGAAATCTTCTTGAAAAATGTCTTTTTTAACGTTTAAGCATTCCGATTTTTTTGTATCACATTGATTTTACTAAATCGACCAGATATTTTGGGTTCACATCAGGCAACTTCGGGTTTGAGCCCTATTTTTGGGCGCAGGAACCCCTTGGGTTCCATCTGATTTTTTAAA
>NZ_JARBEA010000017.1 GCF_028863945.1 Jeotgalibaca caeni
TTGATACTTACAACCAAAAATTCCTAGGTCGCAGTCATAAAGGTTTCCAACAGGCCGAAGGCGAGCTCGAACAAATGCTGAGTCAACCGATGGAGAATTAGAAACAATCTACAGTAGGGAAGAACCATTTACACAAAATTATTGACGCTCCCAAATCTTGTCAATTATCAGCATGTTTTGGAACAGTTTCATGTTATTTATCCATTTGGCTTGTTCCTGTAATATTGGCACCTTGAATAAAGTATTTCTGGAAGAAGAAGAATAACAACAGTACGGGCAGCATCGACAAGAGTGAGCCCGCCATCAAGTAGTTCCATTGACTGCTACTTTGTTCTTTGAAGGATTGCAACCCAATTTGAATGGTATAGAATTCTTCTGAATTTACATAGAGCAAAGGTCCTAAGAAATCATTCCACGCTCCGTTAAAGGCTCCAATCGCAACGGTTGCTAGAGCGGGACGCACCATTGGGATTCCAATCTTCCGCCAAATGTAAAAGTGGCTCGCACCTTCCATTTTCGCTGCTTCTAATAATTCTTCTGGTATGCCGCGGTAGAATTGACGCAACAAGAATATATTAAAGGCGTTCCCGAAAAATTGCGGCACGACGAGAGGTAGATATGTATTCACCCATCCAATCCGGGCGAACAAGATGTACTGTGGAATCAAGGTTACGAATCCTGGAATCATCATGGTAGATAATACCAATCCGAATAAGAACCCTTTCCCCCTGAAGCGAATACGGGCAAATCCATATGCCACAAAGGAATTGACCAATACATTTCCGATTACAGAAAGGACAGTC
The DNA here is from genome assembly GCF_028863945.1 of Jeotgalibaca caeni. GTDB lineage: Bacteria > Bacillota > Bacilli > Lactobacillales > Aerococcaceae > Jeotgalibaca > Jeotgalibaca caeni. Next base: position 804 of record NZ_JARBEA010000017.1, read on the forward strand.
AGGAGTAAGGTATTGGCCGTGTAACGGTCAAAGGGAGCTGCATTCCACGTATTGATATAGTTCTCAAAATGCCATTCTTTTGGGAAAAAGCTTGGTTCCCCTGCCATAATTTCTACCATCGATTTCAAAGAGGTGGAAATCATCCACCACAGTGGAGACAGCAACATCAAGGATCCTGCCAGAAGCAAGACCAAGTTAATCAAACGTAAAGCAAGCGGTGTTTGATTGGGTTTATGGTTTCTCTTACGCGCAGTAAGCTGAGCCATCAATCTTCACCTCCTGTGTAGTGTACCCATCTTGGTCCTAATTTAAGATTGATCACCGTCAAGACCATGATAATGGCAAAGAGGATCCAAGACATCGCCATCGCGTAGCCCATATTGAAACTTTCAAAAGCTTGGTTCCACATGTACAAGTTGTAGAAGAGCATCGAGTTAGCGGGACCCCCGCCGCCTCCAACAGACATGACATACGCTTCCTGGAAGATTTGGAAACCGCCAATCGTACTGGTGATGACGTCAAAGAAAATAACCGGACTAATCATCGGCAAGGTAATCTTAAAGAATTTCTGCATCGCCGTTGCGCCGTCAATATCAGCCGCCTCGTAGAGCGTTTTACTGATTCCCTGCATACTGGACAAGTACATCAGCATTCCACCGCCGACTCCCCAGACTTTCATTAAAATAAGCGCGTTCTTCGTCCAATCCGGATCCGTTAGCCAGTTAGGACCCGGGATACCAAACCAACCAAGCACCAAGTTAACCAAACCTGTTCCTGGATCAAGGAGCTGCATCCATAAAATATAAACCCCCACCCCGGAAAGGACAGCTGGCAAATAGTAAGCCGTTCGGAAGAAACGCATTCCTGGAATGTCTTGATTTAATAAAACTGAAACAAAAATGGCTCCTGCCGTTGTAATTGGTACGGTAAAGGCCACATAGTAAAGCGTATTATATAAGGAAGTTTTGAATAATTGGTCAAAACTGAAGAGCCGTTCATAATTATCGAAGCCAATAAAATCCATTCTCGAGGTGATGTCATAGTTCGTAAAACTACCATAGAGCGAGAACAATAACGGTCCGGCAGTAAAAATAATGAAGCCGATTATCCAAGGTAAAATAAATAGATAGCCTTGCCGTTCTTCTGCGCGGTCTTTCCTGCTTAGTCGTTTTCGACCGGACTTTTTAACTTGCTCATCCTTTCTTTTCAATCTGAAAACTCCCTTCTTCATGAAAGAAAGGGCCGGGACAACAGCCCAGCCCCTTTTTCTGTAATGGTTTATTGATTGCTTTCCACCAAACGTTCCAACGATTCTTGTGCTTCTTGTAGCCCGTCCTCAACCGAAGTTTCTCCGAGAAGAATATTATCTAGGATTGGGTTGAGCGTATTCCCAAAATCAGATGCGGTAAGCGGAACAGGTGTCAAAATCGTATGGTCCATATTCTCTACGGTTAATTGGTAGACCATGCTGTCTTGTTCATCAAAAATTTCATTGTCGATGGCTGTTTCTGCAGCTTCCATATTCGCTACGCTGTCGAAGTTCTTGCTTGCCCAAATTTCCTGTGCATGAACGTCACCCAAGTACTTCAAGAATTTCCATGAAGCTTCTGGGTTCTTCGCTCCCTTTGGAATCTCCGCAACGAATCCGCCACCCCAGCTCGTATGACCGCTACCTTCTTCGCGTTCAGGTAAGAACGCCACGCCGATATTCATATCTGGCGCGTATTGTTTGATTTGCGTATAGAACGTACCCGTTTGGGCAATCATCGCCAGCTCGCCGGTAAAGAATGGGTTCGCTTGTCCAGAATCGATTTGAGCTTGATAACGGTTGACCGTATCGACTCCGTAATGTTCACGCCATTCCAGAATCCATTCCAATGCAGCTGCATTTTCTGGTGTGTCCACTTGCGGATTGCCCTCTTCGTCAAAGAAGTTCTGACCAGCCGAGTTCAGCATCCAAACGTCCATTCCGACTCCATACAATGGGTAGAAGCCCATTTGGGTGAGTTCGCCGCCTTCTTCCACATCTAGCTGTCGCGCATATTCTTCCAGCTCATCCCACGTGGTTGGTGGTGCTTCCGGGTCTAGACCAGCTGCTTCAAACAAGTCTTTGTTGTAGTAAAGTACACGAGTGTCTGTTGTAAATGGAATCCCGTAAGACTCTCCTTCATATAAAGTGGCTTCCCATAATTCTGGGTAGAACCAATCGGAAATATCATCTTCTTCTAGGAATGGTTGGAGACTTTCAGCTTGTTGTTTTTGACCGCGCAGCGCTGTAGCATTGATATCGTTGATGACCACATCAGGAGGATTTCCAGCAGCGATTTGAGCTAATTCTTTCGTCCAAATATCGCCAAAGGGGTTGTAGGTATGCTTCACAAAGATTTCATCTTGCGATTCGTTAAAATCATTAATAATTTCTTCTATAATCGGGCGTCTGATTTCGGACCCCCAAAAGGTCCAAAAATCTAATTCAATCTTCTCGCCACTATTCGCAGTTGTATCGGTTCCTGTTTCTGTCCCCGCATCGGTATCCGTCGTGTTCTCTGTATCTTCGGTATCCGTATTATTTGGCGTAAAAGCTGCACAAGCAGATAACAAAGTGAATGATGCAAACAGCCCAAGCCATTTTCTCATTTTCATGGAAAAATCCTCCTCTTTATTAAAATACAGTCTTTAAATGTATCATACTCATTTTTTCTTTTACGGGCAAATGAAAACCCTCTAGTAATGGGCGGGTAGAAGAGCAAGGATGAGATAGCTTTCTCATTGATAAAAAAAGTGGCACTATACCGCATTTTTAGTCTCATCCCTTTTCAAAAAAGTGCAGTTTTCCATAACAAAATTGAAAATAATTATTTTTGACAGATGGAGAAGAACAATTTTAAGGTATTCTTTTTATTCTGCTTTAAACATGAAAAACACGCTCCAAAGAGCGTGCTTTTCAGTGAGATTTTATTGGTCTAGGTTTACGGATTCATTTTTTCCTAAGTCGTGTTCCTTGTCTCCCACTAGGTTTGCGACAAACTGATACGCGGCTTTTACCTTGCTACCAGATTCCCAATATTCTGCACCGTGGGCATGAACTTTTATTAAAACTAAGTTTGGGTCATCATACTCTGTATTGAAGATGGTTTCGAACGCTTTGTTCCAGAGGTCTTTTTTCTTTTCAGGATCTTCTAAAACTTCTGCACGACCACTGATGGAAACATAGTTCTCGTCGTCATCACTGAATGATACATTGACACGTGGATCGGCTGTTATTTCCTTTATTTTTGGCGTATCACGAAATGTCAGGAACCACAAATCTCCGTCAAACTCGGTTTCCTGCATCGCCATTGGACGAGAAACAAGGCCTCGTTCTGCAATGGTCGTTAGGGAACCAATCTTAATGTCTTTCATCATTGCCTTAACCTTTTCCAACTTTTCTTCATGGGTTAATTCTTGATCTTTTGCCATATTTATTCCCCCTTTTACGAGTATGGTAACACGATTGGATATCGCTTTCAAAATATAACCCTTTGACTTTTTTCCTTTTCAAAAGTGTTTTTATTTTCTATCTTTCAAAAAATGACCTATACTACAGATAGATAGAAAATGGTTACAATTTGGAAAGGAGAAAGATACGATGGGTAAATTTAAAAGCTTTGTCAAAGGTTTGGTAATTGGTGGCGGTTTGGCATTATTATATGCGCCAAAACCAGGTAAGGACTTACGGAAAGACTTAATGAATAAAGCAGATGATGCTGCTGACCGCGCAAAATCATATGGCAATGATTTAGCGGAAAAGGGAAACATCGTAATGGAGAACGTCAAAGAGACGGCTCATGATATTTCCGAAGATGTAAAAGCAACTGCGCAAGAAAACATGGAAAATATGGAAGAATTAGCAAACGATACCGCGGATAAGGTAGAAGATTCAAAAGATGAAATGGCTGAAGAACTTGAAGACGACAAAATGACAACTCCTTAATCGTTCCTATTAGGAAAGGAGCATAGTGATGACGATCCTTGCCGTACTCATTTTATTGCTGATTGCTGTACTAGCTTTTCTGAATATGGAAATCGTTAGTCTTAGCCTTTATTTCATGGATGTATCGATTCCTTTGTGGCTCATCATGATCGGCGCCACCCTTTTGGGAATGGTTGCTGCATTGATGTTTGTCGGTGCGAGGAATGCAAATGCCCGTGACGAGCAACGCAGGCGGAAACAGGATTTCCAAGAAAAATTAGAGGCAAAAGACGAGGAACTACAAGCAGCTCGGCGAGAAACAAATGAAGTCGCGAATCGAACGAGACGCGAAACTGAAATGGCCTTGCAGATGCAGCAAAAAGAACAGGAAGTTGAAGACTTACGGAAACGAATGGCTTTAATGGAAGAAAGTGCCCAACGTGATCGTTACACGAGTGATCCTCCTGTCGTTGAGGAATCAAATGGCTATCCCAACGACATCGTCATTGAGCCAGATTCAAAACAATAAAAAAGAGGCTGGTTCACCAGCCTCTTTCTTTGTGTGCAAGTGAGGGTGTTTTTTTAGCCTCACTTGCACGTTTTTTACCGTTTTGGTATGAGTGAGCCTTTTTTTAACGCTCACTTGCACGTTTTTAGCATTTTTGGTACGAGTGGAGAAATTTTAAAGGCTCACTTGCACACTTCTTACGCATTGTTGTATTGCTTGAAAAACTCGTTTAGGTCGTCGGTTGCTTTTCTGGAACGTTCTAGATGATGGATGTTGTCTGTATAGCGTTTGGTCATGAAATGAAGAAACAACACATCCACTGCGTACAATTGGTTCAGCAAGGAAATGGTGGCGCCGCTTCGTAGAGGTGCTTCTTTTGTGTCAGCAGTCTTTAAGGCTACTTCCGCTAATTTGCTGAGCGAGTTATCCGTATCCTTGGTTAAGGAAACGGTGTGTAATCCCCATTTGTTAGCCACTTCCATCAGCACTAACCCTTCCTTTTTCTCCCCGCTATTCGATATGCCGATATAAACGGAACCAGGTTGGGCGATTGCCATGGATGCAGCAAGTTCATGTTGGTCTTGTGTGCAGAGAACTTGCTTCCCAATACGTGATAATTTTTGCTTGATATCTAGCGCAACCAGATAGGAAGCACCTAACCCATACACATACAGGGTTGGGCAATCAACGAGCCAAGTCGCTGCTTGTTCCATCCGCTCGTTATCAAGAGCACTGTTTGTTTTCTCCAAAGTAAAGTTCGTATGAACGAGCAACTTCTTCTTGATTTGGTCCAATCCTTCATCGGGAAGGATATCTGTATAGAGGTCTTCTTGGATAAGGTTTGACTCGGCAGATAACTGCAGCTTCAATTCCGTGTAGCCATTTAGTCCCATAGACCGGCAAAAGCGGATCACTGCTGCGGCGCTGGATCCCGCTGCTTCAGCCAATTGGGAAGCATTCATTTGGATTATTTCTAATGGCTTCTCTGTAACCAGTTCGCCAATCTTGCGCTCGGATTCAGGCAGCGCCGGTAGTTTTTCCTTGATGGAAAGTACAATATTTTGTTGGATGGGGTTCGCCTCCTTTCGGTTAGAGTAAAGATGAATTTGAGAAAAAAGGCAGTGAACCATTCGATTCACATGCCTTTTTATTATAGTCGTTTATTGGAAGTCTGCCAATGGGTTAGAAGGTTGAGAACCTGCTCCATCTAATTCAGTTGGTTCCATTGCTTCTTTTGGAACTCCAAAGAAGTAAGTAGCCAAGAATCCGCCTAGGTAAGCAGCTAGCAAACCAAGTACATAGCCCCACCACATGCCATCTGGAATCAATGGAATCAAAGCAACCCCACTTGGCCCAATTGCAGTAGCACCGATGTTTCCAATTCCACCGATTACAGCTCCACCAATTCCGCCCCCGATACATGCGGTAATAAATGGACGGCCTAGTGGCAAGGTAACAGCATAGATTAACGGCTCCCCAATTCCTAAAATACCTACTGGTAAGGAACCTTTGATAATATTTGTCAATTGTTTGTTACGACGACATTTTACCCATAGTGCAATCGAAGCTCCCACTTGTCCAGCTCCAGCCATTGCTAGAATTGGTAACAGTAGTGTTTTTCCTGCTGCTGACTCGATCATGGTGATATGAACAGGTGTCAAGATTTGGTGTAATCCAAACATAACCAGCGGCAAGAACGTTGCTCCGAGAATGAAACCAGAAATTGCTCCACCTACTTCAAGTACCCAGTTCACTGCTCCCACTAAGCTGGTAGAAATAAATCCGGCTACTGGCATAATGAAGAAAATGGTAAGCAATCCGACAACTAACAAGGAAACAGTTGGTGTAACAATAATATCAATGGAATCTGGAATAACTTTACGCAGGTTCTTTTCCATAATGGAAAGAAGGTATACTGCGATGATAACGCCGATTACCCCACCTTGACCTGGTGTTAGTGGATCTCCGGTAAAGATATTCGTTAACGAAAGTTCTGGTGCGTTCAGATAGGTTACCCCAGCGATTACCCCACCAAGACCTGGCGTTGCGCCAAAAACACGAGCTGCATTAATCCCGATATAAATATTTAAGTAAGCAAAAAGTCCGTTTTGTAAAATTTTAAGTACTTGGAAGATGTTTCCCCAGAATTCTGGGTCAATGCTTCCTGCGGTCATCAAGTTTTGAATAATCGATGCAATTCCGCCAATAATACCGGCTCCAACGAATGCTGGAATTAAGGGAACAAAAATACTTGCAATTGATTTTAATGCACGTTTGAATGGTGTGTTATTTTTCTTTTGTTGCTCGCTCTTGGTAGCAGCTGCTTTTCTTTCTGCTTCTTCGCGTCCAGAAGTAAGTTCTTTATCCATGTTCACGTTCATTTGTTCACCTTGTTGAACGTTAGAGGATTTCGCCATTTCGTTTGCAACTTTTGCAGCAGTACCCGGTCCTACGACAACTTGCAGGGTATTGCCATCTTCAACGACACCCATTACACCGTTTATTTTCTTTAGGTCCTCCAGGTTGACGCGGGAATCATCGCGAATATCAATCCGCACACGGGTCATACAGTTATAGACTTTGTCTGCATTGCCGGCTCCGCCGATATTTTTGTAAATATCTCTTGCCAGTTGTTGTTCTTTTGTTTCAGCCATGATTATATTCCTCCTTTTTATTCTGTTGCTGCTTGATGAATGAAGCCTTTGGATCTTGTTAGTTTATTAGCTGCCTCCTCTCGGTCACTGTCCGTCAACAGCATCACAATCGCAAGTTTTACTTGCTTACCGGATTCTTGGAAAGCTGCCGCTGCCTCTTCGTAGCTGCATTCGGTAGCTTGCATAATAATCCGTTTGGAACGTTCTTCCAGTTTTTCATTCGTTGGTTGGACGTCTACCATTAAATTTTGGTACACCTTTCCAATCCCAATCATGGAGCAAGTCGATAACATATTTAAGATCAGCTTCTGTGCGGTTCCAGCCTTCAAGCGAGTCGAACCAGTCAAAACTTCTGGTCCTGCATCCACTTCAATCTGAATTTCACTGTACTTGCTGATTTCGGAATTCTTGTTGCAGGCAATCGTCACGGTTTTGGCGCCGACTGTTTTGGCGTATTCCAATCCCCCGATGACATAAGGAGTCCGTCCACTCGCTGCAATTCCAACAACCGTATCTTTATTCGAAAGGGTTAAGTTTTCTAAATCTTCTTTTCCTAGTGCAACAGAATCTTCTGCGCCTTCAACTGCTTGGGTCATTGCCCGTTCTCCACCGGCAATCAAACCAACGACCATCTCAGGCGAAACACCAAATGTCGGTACACATTCCGCTGCGTCCAAAACACCCAAGCGGCCGCTTGTACCAGCTCCCATGTAAATCAAGCGTCCTCCTTGATTGAAAGAATCGATAATGGTCTTAACCGCTTCTTCAATTTCTGGCAAAGCCTCCTTGATTGCTGCGGGTACTTTTGCATCCTCTTCATTCATTTGGCGAAGCATTTCTTGAACGCTCATTTCATCCAAACGCATGGTATTCGGGTTTCTTGTTTCTGTCGTTAACTTTCCTAAATCCATTTATTCTCTCTCCTCCCAGCGGATTTCAAACAGCTGTCCTGGTCCGCAAAACTCTAATAACGATAACTCCTGCTCATCAATCCGACCGATCACATTCACTCGTTCGTCTTCTGGCAAGCTTCGTTTGGTAATTTGAATCTCTCCGGCATAACGGCCGTATCCGTCATTATCCATGGTAATCGAACCAATGGATCGCTTCATGGTCAATCCTTGTTCAATCGGCCCTTTCGCTTGTAGACGCGATTCTTCACTGCGAACCACATCTCGCGCACTGTCCATCCGATTCCGATGGCGACCTGCTACACGGTCCGCATGTTGATCCCACTCACTTAACAGAGATGTTGCATGGAATAAAATCGTATTTTCTTCCATATACAGGTGGAATTGCTCTCTTAAACGCTCCGAAATTTCCGGATCACCGATATAAACTTTGTCAACGTCATAAGCTTTCACTAGTTCAAGTGCCGCTCCCAATGGATTCATATCACGATGTTTTTCTAGAGTCGGAAGCCCCATATGTAACGGGCCTCTCTTCTTCTCATCACTTGGTACAAAGGCCATCACCTGAAATCCGGCAGCCTTCAGCACTTGGTTTTGCTTCTGAAATGGTATTTCATCCAGTCCTGTTTCTGGGCGGGGATAATAGTTATGCCATGCTTCCATTCGCGAAAAGTCAGCGCCATACGATTTCAATTCATCCAGATCTCTCGCTGAAATTGTACTTGCATTCAGCGCTACATTCATCTGATGGCTCAAATCGGCTACTGTTTCCATTGAAATTCCGTAGTCAATCCGAATTCCTGTCAAACCCATTTCCACCAGAGGCTTCACGTTTCCCAGAGAATACCCCAACCGTTCTAAGGCGGTTCCTGAGATATCGACTACTAGTTCCATTTCATTTTCGCGGGCAAATGTCCCTAGCTTTTGTAAACCGTTTAAATATTTGCTATCATCATCTTCAGGGATGTGGATGGAAGTAAAGATACCGCGGAAACCACTCTTGGCCATTGCTTCCATATAAGCGAGGGTTTCTTGTGTCAGTTCTTCATTCACGAACACAGAAAATCCATACATTGACAACCCCTCCTGCAATCGTTTTTTATACACCCTTATTATAACTTCTTAAAATTTTATTTCAAGTGTTTTCGCTATCATTTTGAAAAATACATGAGAATGTAAAATTTCATTTCATAGCCATGTTAGTATTTCATAGAAAAGAGGGAGATTATGCAACGACTTTATTTTGTACGACACGGACAAACGGAACTAAACTTAGGCAAACGGGTTCAAGGTGCCATTGATTCGCCATTGTTAGATCAAAGCAGAGTGGAAGCGAAGAAAACGGGAACGTTCCTCGCTGAAACAAATATTCAGCACATCATCAGCAGCCCACAGCTACGCGCTTGGGAAACTGCTCAACACATTCAAGATCATCTAGGACGGGAAGTGATTCTCGAAGTAGATGACCGTCTAAAGGAAATGGGTTACGGGGAGTGGGAAGGCTTATTCATTCCTGAATTGGCACAGACGCATCCAGAACTCTTCCATCATTTGCGTCAGGAGCCCCATCTTTACGATCCTGCTTCCTTTGGCGGAGAGAGCTACCAAGATTTAATTCAAAGAGGTTCCGAATGTATCATCGAGCATGCGGAGGCTCATCCTGAAATGGATTTATTATTTGTCGGACACAGCATCCATTTCATGTCCACACTTCTTACCTTGACCGGTCATCCATTAAAGGACATCCGCTCTTACCCACCACTTGGGAACACAAGTGTGACATGCTTACAAAGAGACGGAAACACCTTTACGATTGACTTCTGGAATCACGTGGATCATTTGAAATAGAAACTGTTTGAATATTGAAATATTGATATAAATGGCGTATAATAAGGGTTGTTTCTTATTTAGAAATTTTATTTCTCATTTATAAAAGATGGAGGTTTCGTAGTGGCAAATGACTCTTTTTATACGCGATTAAATAAAGATGAAAAGTATATCGTGAAGGCTTGTTATTATGTTTTTGCCGTGAACGGTTTGTATGGAATGATTATGGGTTCGCTGCTTCCTTATATAAGTGAAGCATACAACTTGAGTGACACAGTCAGCGGTTCGTTATTATCCTCCCATTATGTGGGAAATTTACTGGCAAGTTTTATTGCCGGGATCTTGCCGATTTATATGGGACGAAAACGTGCTATTATTTTCCTCAGCAGTTTTGTAACAGCTGGATTCTTGCTGATGATTTTCACTGGTAACCCGTTCTTATTAATCCTTTCGTTCTTCTTTACCGGGTTGAGCCGAGGCAGTATTTCTAACTTCAACAACACCATCATGAATGAAGTTTCCAACAGCAGTTCTGCTGCACTGAGCTTCCTGCACAGTATTTTCGCGATTGGTGCCTTGTTAGCACCGTACTTAGTGATTGGTGCGGTTCGATTGGTTGGAGAAAACGGTTGGCGATTGGCTGGATTCGTGATTGTTCTTTTGACGGCACTTTCCATCTTCTTCTTCACCCGGATGCGGATGCCGGAAGAACATGTGAACCGCAAAGCGAAAGTTACTTCTTACGAATTCATGAAGAAGAAGACTTTTTGGATTCTGGCTGGAATGCTGTTCTTCTACTTATGCGGTGAATCTACAATCAATGGCTGGTTAGTGAAATATTTTGTCGACTCAGGAATCTTAACGATTGGGTATTCGCAGTTTCTTGCTTCCTTGTTATGGATTGGTGTTCTAGTTGGACGCTTGACCGTAGCGGCAGTCGGCGATCGCTTCCCGCGCATTCGCTTGCTGTACCTATTGACCTTTATCACCACCGCATTATTTATCGTGTTGCTGTCCTCCAGAGACCAAACCGTCATTACCTTTACTATCTTAGGTCTGGGGCTCTCCATGGCAGGTATTTACCCAACTACGATTGCTTCAACCGGTGGCTTCATCAAAGAATACCCGATGGCAATGGGTGTCCTGTTGGTGCTCGGTGGAATTGGTTCCATCTTGATGCCAACCATTACAGGTGCTCTATCTGATCAATTCGGTATCTTCTACGGAATGGCCGCGATTGGCGTTGCATTGGCACTGATGATTCTATGTGTATTCTTGTATGACCAAGATCAAAAAGTGAAAGTTTGATTGCAATAGAATAATAAAGAAGCGTCCCTCAAAAGTGGATAAACTTTTGAGGGACGCTTCTTTTACTTATGAATAGATAGAGAATTCTTGCAAAGCACGATGCAGATACGCAACCGGAAGGCCAATCACATTTAGATAGTCGCCATGAATTTCTTTAACCCATAAACTCGGTTGCTCCTGAATACCGTATGCCCCGGCTTTATCCATGGGGCTGCCGCTCTCTATATAGGCGCGCACTTCCTTCTCCATTTGCTTTGACCATTCCCAAAAAGTGACCTCTGTTTTTACCGAGAAGGTCACTTCTTTTTGCCTGCTCTGAACACTTACTCCCGTAATAACGAAATGGGTTTTGCCAGCATAGGAGCGTAACATGCGAAACGCATCTGCTTCGTCAATCGGCTTCCCCAATACCTGGTCTTCATGAACCACCACTGTATCGGCGCCAATAATGATATCTTCTGGATGCTGTTTGAGGACAACGCGAGCTTTTTCAGCCGCCAACGTTTCTACTAATTGACTCGCTGTTTTTTGAAAAGGGTCTTCCATCCCTTCTTCTAGCACTCTCGCTTCTATTGCTTTTTCATCAATCTCACTCGCATGAATCAGAAAATCCTCGGTTACTTGTTGGAGCAACTCTTTTCTGCGCGGTGACTGACTGGCTAGTACAATCATTATTTCTTCTCCCGTGTCGTTTTCTCTTTCACTGCAGCTTCAAACGCCGCTTTCGTTTCTTCTAACTGAAATGGTGCATACTCAGGCCATGCTTCGTCCAGTTCCTTTTCAGCATCCGCACTGAGAATCAAGAATTCCGCATTGCGCTTAAAAATATCTTCCAGATGCGGGATATAACTGAGAAAATCAGGCACATGCGTCAACGAAATAGCGGCACTGCCCTTCTTCTTAAATGTTTTGGCAATCAAGTATTTATTTATCATAATTCCTCCACGTAATGGGTTGTGATTTGTTGGAGTTGATGTTCGAGTTCTGCCATCACGACAAAGCGTGCTTTGCGGATCATTTCCTTCCCATCCACAAAAAGGAGCAGCGCCGGAACGGTGAAGACACTGAATTCGGCTGCTACCGTCGGAATCTGGTCAGCGTCCACCTTCATTAATTGAATTTCAGGGAAATCTTCCAACAATTCTTGCACTTGCGGCAACACTGCATGACACACACTGCAATCTACTCGCGAAATATAAATAAAGGCAAATCGATTCGTCCCGATAAATGTCTTTGCTTCCTCCATGGTTCCTGCTTCCTGGTACGTTCTCATTCCATCACTTCCTTCATTTCTCTTATTATAACATGATATACTACACGTAAAATAAAAAAGGAGCCTACAAGATGCATGTTAAAAAATGGTTGAGCTGGGCGTTGGTTCTGGCTTGGATGTTTTTAATTTTTTCATTTTCTGCCCAACAAGGAAGCGCATCTGGCTCTCTAAGCGGTTCGATTGTCGATGCGGTTTTATCGGTATGGGAATTTCTATTTCCTACTATTGAATTAGAACGGGAAACCGTTCATCTCTTCATTAGGAAAGGTGCCCACTTTTCCGTTTACCTTATTCTTGGTTTGTTTTCTGCCAATGCGCTGAATCAGAGCGGCCTGAAGGGAAAGAAACGGTTTGGATACGCGCTCTTATTGTGTGCCCTTTATGCAGCGAGCGACGAATGGCATCAGTCGTTTGTGCCGGGTCGAGGGCCAAGTGCATGGGATGTTTTAATTGATAGTGCGGGTGCTGCTGTTGGTAGTGGGTTCTTTGGTTGGATACGACAAGATGGTTATTAATTGCATTCCCTGTGCCGTTTCTGTATAAAGGAAGTAACAACTATTCCTTGAAAGGAGGATGGTGATGAATGAGGTACCGTCTTATCGATTCGCTCGCATCTACCACTTAGTCGGCTTCATCGTATTATGCGTTGTTTCGGTTCCGATGCATTTCTTCTATGAATGGCTCGGTAAAAATACATTTGTTGGTTACTTTGCGCCTATCAACGAAAGTATCTGGGAACATTTGAAGTTGGCTTTCTGGCCGACCGTCCTGTGGTGGGTCATTGGGTATTTTGTATTTAGAGAGCGCAAGAATTTACAAGCTGGGCCATGGTTCTATGCGAGTCTCTTTTCTCTTGTCGCCGCCCCGTTGATTATCGTGTCATACTACTACACGTTTACGGCTGGACTGGATATCGTTTCCCCAACTTTAAATATTGTGTCCTTGTTTGTTGGCTTTTTGGTTGGGCAATTATTGGCTCTTCATGTATATCGCTACACGACACGACCAAACAAGTTCATTTTTGGCGTATTACTCCTCCTTGTTGTAGGATTTGGGGCTATGTTGACCTTATTGACGTACAATCCACCCGAGCTGCCTATTTTTATTGTGCCGGAAGAAGGATAGAAATAAAAAACTGCAGTCTCTCTGGAAATGAGATACTGCAGTTTTTTTCTTGTCTAATGACCTGGGCGGGACTCGAACCCGCACGCCCGCATGAGCACTGCCACCTGAAGACAGCGTGTCTGCCAATTCCACCACCAAGCCCTGACAAGAAAGATTTTACGCTTCTTCTTTCAACATGACAAGCAGTTTTTTATCAAACAATTCGCTCGAATGCGTCGCGGCTGATCCCTTTTTCTAGTACTTCACGGGCATACTCCTTGGCTGAAAATAGGCTATGGTCGCGGTAGTTTCCGCACTCTTTTGCGGTGACCGCTGGGATCACTTCTGTCTCCAGAACTTGTTGCAAGGTCTTTTCCAATGCTTGAGCAATTTCTTCCGCTGTGGATTCTTCCCATTTAATACAATAGAAACCAGTCCGGCATCCCATCGGCGAGATGTCAATGATTCCTGGTAGATGGTCGCGCATATAGGTTGCTAGTAAATGTTCTAATGTGTGGACTGCTCCAGTTGGAAAGGTATCTTGGTTCGGCTGCAAGAACCGCAAGTCGATTTTTTGCACGGTTGCGCCGTTATGGTGCTCTACTCCGGCTACCCGCACATAGGGAGCCTTTACTATATTATGATCTAATTCAAAACTTTCTACTTTTGCCAAAAATAACTTCCTCCTTCTAATTGCTGCCTTTCTACTATAAAATAGAACTATCAAAAAGAAAAGCTATGGGGAGAAAAATGAACTATAAAACATTGTTATTTGATATCGATGATACTCTGCTCGACTTCAAGGCTGCCGAAACCCATGCGATTTCCCATCTACTTGAAGAAATGGGAATCGCAATAACTGAGGAAAGGATTGCCCAATACGCTGCCATCAATCAAGTCCTATGGGAACAATTTGAGAAAGGCCTCATCCAACGTGAAGTGTTATTGGGGAAACGGTTCGAAGATTTTTTTGCTCTTTATGGCAAAAAAGTAGATGGACAAGAGATGGACCGAACATTTCGTGCCCGCTTGGAAGAAGGAAACTACTTAATGGAAGGGAGTTTGGAACTGCTTGAATCCTTGAAACAAACCCATGACCTTTATGCGGTAACCAATGGCGTTTCAAAGACCCAACAACGTCGGATGGCAGACTCTGGCTTGAGACCTTACTTTAAAAAAGTATTCGTTTCGGAAGATACCGGTTATCAGAAACCAATGCCGGAATACTTTGATTATGTTTTTGCGCGCATCGCCTCTTTTCAAAAAGAAGAAACACTGATCATTGGCGACTCGCTTACCTCGGATATCACTGGTGGTGTGTTGGCGGGAATTGATTCCTGCTGGTTCAACCCTTTGAAGAAACCAAATCCACTGTCGATTCAACCGACCTACGAGATTGAGCAACTCGCCGATTTACCCGCTCTATTGTTTCAAGCATAAGTCCCTAATAAATCATCATTCGGAGGAGAAAAGATGAAATACTATATCAAGCAAAAAGTTTTTTCATGGCGTGATCAGTTTACAGTGAAAGACGAAGCAGGAAATGACGTGTATTTTATCGAAGGAGAGCTCTTGTCCTGGGGTAAAAAGTTATACGTGAGAGATAGAAGTGGCAACGAAGTACTCTACATTCAACAAAATATCTGGAATTGGATGCCAAATTACACGCTATTCATGCACGGACAAGAAGTTGCGACTGTGAAAAAAGAGCTGACTTTCTTGCGCCCACGTTATTCTATTCTTGGGCCGGATTGGGAAGTATCAGGTAATGTTTGGGAACATGATTACGAAATATTGGAAGATGGTGACCTTGTTGCTTCTATTAACAAGGAATGGTTTACTTGGGGCGACTCTTACCAACTGGATATCGCCGACGACAGCAACACCTTATTGGCTTTGGGAGTGATTATTACCATCGACTGCGTAATTGCAGCCCAACAAGCTGCTAATTCTAGCTCTTAAAAAAAAATGGTATGAGTGAGGCTCTAAAAAACTCCCACTCATACCAAAATCGTCAAAAACGTGCAAGTGAGCGTAAAAAAAAGCCTCACTCATACCAAAATCGTCGAAAGCGTTCAAGTGAGGCCTTTTCTAGACCCTCACTTGCACGCTGCTTTATTCTAGTCTTCTAAATACTCATATACAGCCATTGCGCCCAGCAAGAATGCTCCTACGCCATGTAAATCATCAGTTGAAGTTGGACGGTCTACATAATATTCATAGCTGCCTGCTGACGTACCGATACAAATACCATGCAGATGCAAGTCATTGCCTGCTTCTTCTGTCATATGCTCGATTAATCCAGCATAACCGCGCAATAGGTTCTCTTTATATTCTTCACCAACGAACCCATAATGCAATGCTTTCGCAATGGTATACAGATAGAGTGACGAGCTGGATGACTCGAGCCAGTTATCTTCGCGATCTCCCTTATCAACGATTTGATGCCATAGTCCGGTTTTCTCATCTTGGAACTTCACAACATTCTCTACATACTTCGCTACTTCTCCTGGCAATTCATTTTGCCCTTGATATTCATCGCCAATTGCTTCGATAATATCAATCAAAGCAGTTCCATACCAGCCAACTGAACGTCCCCAGAATTCTGGTGAGCAGCCTGTTTCTTTGTCTGCCCATGGTTGAACTTTCTTCTCATCCCATGCATGGAATAACAATCCCGTATTTGAATCTGTCATGTTCTTTCTCATCAAACGCTCTTGGTACAAGACGGTTTGAATCAAGTCTTTTTCATGGAATTGGTTCGCATATTTCACCAAAAACGGTCCAGCCATGAATAAGCCATCCAACCACATTTGGTATGGATATTTATCTTTATGCCAGAAACCATTCTCAGATGTGCGGTTAATGGTATCAATGATGGAACGTAGTTTACGGGCAGCAATCATGTATTTTTTATGTCCCGTCACTTCATGCAATTTAAACAGTAAGATACCAACTTGAATAGAATCCAATTGGTCGCGTTCATAGACAAAGTTTCCTTCATCATCAATCAACGCGTCGTAGTAGCCTTTAATATAGGTAAAGTACTCTTCATTCCCAGTCTCTTCCCACACACGTAGCATTCCTAATAGAAAAACACTTTGGTGATAATGGAAAGTCATGGCAGGCGGAAGTTCGCGCGGTGTGAATTTCTTCATCAATGTGCGGCATGATTTCTCGGCAATCGCTAGAATTTGTTCCTTTGTTACTGTGATATTTGTCTCCATCAATCTTCTCTCCTATATAAAACAGAAGGCTGGAACGAATGCCCCAGCCGCTGTTATTTTGTTAAAAATCTTAGTTAAACGCTTCAGCGTACTTAGCAGCTGATGCTTCAATTGATTCTGCCCATTCAGCTAAGAACTCTTCAACTGTAGTGTCTCCAGCCATTACGGATTGGATTCCTGAGTCTACTTGGTTGTCTAGAATAGAGCGGTAGTCTGGTAGGTAGAATGGTGGCTCATACAAAGCTGTATTTTCATCATCATACACAGAGAACGCTACGTTCAAGTGTTGTGAATTTTTTAGCCATTCTTCTTCCATTACATCGCTATTTGTTGGAATTTGACCAACTTCTTGGTTCCATAAGCTTTGGCTCTCTGCATTGTTTGCAAATTCAACAAAGCGGAATGCTTCATCTGGGTTTTCTGAACCAGCAAAGATGGATACGCCGATTGTGTTTCCACCTTCTGCTACGTAGTTTCCTTCTTTAGATATTGGTAGTGGAATTGCTTCAAATTGATCTTCTTCTAATGCTTCACTATGTTCACCGTATGAACCGATGTTGTGGTGAACCATTGCTGCTTTACCTGTGTCAAAAGTTGCTACCATTTCTTTGTAACCGTTCGTGATGTCACTTTGTGGTGTATTCTTTTGGTACATAGCAAAGTATTTTTCCAAGAACTCTTTGTGTGCTGGATCGTCAACAGTTGCTTCTCCATCTTCTGTTACATATTCAGTAATTCCTGAGTATGCATACATCAAACGTTGCAATTGCAAGGCTCCGCCTGCACCGCCACGAATCGTAAATCCGTATAGGTCATCTGTTGTCATCGTATCAACTGCACTGAAGAAGTCATCCCATGTTTTTGGTGCTTCTACGCCAGCTTCCTTAAACAAGTCTTCCCGAATCCAAATGATATCCAAGTTTTGTGTGTAAGGAATTCCGTATAGTTGACCGTCGTTAACGATTTTTTTGTTAAATTCAATTGCGCCTTCATTGATTTTTCCGTTTAATTCAGAATCAGCGAAGTACTCATCAAGCGGTAATAATGCCTCGCGGATGGAATACTCAGGCAACCAGCTTGTTTGCAAGGATGCTATGTCTGGTACATCGTTTGCTGCGATTGCAGCATCAAATTTTGATTTTGCATCGTCTTTTGGCAGACCAAAGTACTCAACATTGACGTCTGGATTTTCTTCTTCAAAACGTTCAATAATTTCTTCCCAAATCGGTGTTCTTTGCGGACCAGCATTTTCATCCCAGAAAGAGATGGTTACTTGTTCACCGGACGCTTCTTGCGATGTAGCAGATCCTGTTTCGGACTGCGCAGTACTGCCACTGTTCTCACTCTCTGTATCTGCAGCGGAATTTCCACATGCAGCTAAAAGGAAAGCACTGGATAAGGAGAGAGCTAGAAATCTTTTTTTACTGAACAACATATTTTTCTTACCTCCTATTTATATTAGCCTTTTACGGCTCCGCCCATCCCATTAACTAGGTGTTTTTGGGCGATTGAGAACAAGATAATGGATGGAATTAATGCAATAATACTTCCTGCTGCTAAAGCACCATAGTTGACGTTAAATTCGCCCATCATGAAGCTTAATCCAACTGGTAATGTGAATTTCGCTTGATTGTTAGTTAGCATCAAAGCTAGCAAGAACTCATTCCAAGAGTATACGAAGATATTCACACTCGTTGCGACAATCCCTGGTAATAGCAATGGGAAAATAACTTTTACCAATGTTTGGAAGCGGGTCGCTCCATCGATCGAAGCCGCTTCTTCTAACTCGCGTGGGATATTCGCGATAAAACCACTCATCAAGATTGCGTTAAACGGCACTTGTGCAGCTGAATAAATCAAAACAAGTGATAGTGGGTTACTAATCAAACCTAAGTTACTGAAAATAATGAACAATGGAATAACCAACATAGAACGAGGAATGAATTGTGTCATCAAAAGAACAAGCATGAAGACACGTTTTCCTTTGAATTCATAACGTCCAAGTGCATATCCAGATAAGATGGATAGGGTTACCGTTACAACCACTGTCCAGAAACCAACATTGATACTGTTTCCAAAATACGATTCAAAACCAACATCTGACCAAGCACTTACGAAGTTGTCTAAGGTAAAGTTACCAGGGAAATATTGGACCGGAGTTTTAATAATATCCCCTTCCGGTTTCAACGCTGTATTTAAGGTCCAGTAAATCGGGAAGACCGTCCATAAAAGCATCAAGGCCATTGGAAGTTGGAATGTTAGAAAACGATCGAGTTTTTTATTTGCTGTAAACATTCTTATGCCTCCTCAAATTTCGAAATCTTCAAGTAAATCGCTGCGATCACCGTTAGGATGACAAATGCCACGATGGTCAATGCAGATCCATAACCAAAGTTCGTTCCGTGAACGGCTGTATTGGCAATATACATCGCGTATGTCATGGTGGAGTCTGCTGGGCCGCCCCCAGTCAAGTTATACAGCAAGTCTACGTTGTTGAATTCCCATACGGAACGTAACAAAGTTGTTAGAACAATCGTACGTTTCAATTGAGGAAGTGTAATATAGAATAACTGTTGACTACGAGAAGCACCGTCAACACGAGCAGCTTCATATAAATCTTCTGGAATACTTTGTAATGATGCAAGGAGTGTTACCGCAAAGAACGGAATTCCACGCCATAATTCCGCAATAACCACTGCGATGAAGGCACTGGTTGTGCTTGCTAAGAACGCTACCGGACGATCGATAATGCCAAGTCGCATCAGAATATCATTGAAGACACCCATATGTTCGTTGTACATCAACATCCACATTACAGATGTTAGTACCCCGGAAATTGCCCACGGGATAAATGCTACGGCACGAACAAGTCCTCTTAACTTAAACGTTTGGTTTAGTAACAAAGCAAACCCTAATCCAAAAATCAATTGCAAGGAAACTTGGGAAAGTACCCATTTCGCACTATTTGCTAGAGCTGGCAAGAACATCTTGTCATTTGTAAAAATTTGAATATAGTTGTCCAACCCAGCAAAGCCATCATAAAAAGGTGCTGATATGTCATAGTGTTGGAAGCTGTAATAGAAAACGGTTAACATTGGGTAAAATAGAAAAGCAGCAATCATAATAAGCGTTGGTGCGATAAGTGCATAAGGGACCCAATTCATTTTTTTCTTTTTCTTCGATTGAGTTCCTACATTTACTTTTTTAGATGTATTAATAGTTTGTTCCATAATTTCCCCTCCTAATGAAAAGGATACCAGAAAGCGTTTCCTTGAGATATTCATTATTTTTCGATTATACTCTAAAAATTTAAGTTGTTTGGAATCGGTACCAATATTGCAAGATAAACAAAGGTAGCGGATGCAAAAAAAAGACAGAACGTGCAAGTGGGGGCTAAAAAGCCACCCCACTTGCACGTTCCTAGCCATTTTGGTATGAGTGAAAATTTTTTTGAAGCTCACTTGCACGCTTTTGACGATTTTGGTATAAGTGAGCGATTTTTTAATGCTCACTTGCACGTTTCTTCATTATTATTGATTTTTCTTGCGATATTCAATCGGCGTTTCGCCTGTGTACTTTTTGAAAGAACTACTGAAGTAATGCGGGTTTAAATACCCTACCCGTTCTGCAATTTCATATGTCTTTGACATGGTTGTGCGCAAGAGTTCTTTTGCTTCTTCCATACGCATTTCGAGCAGATACTCGGTGAAGTTCCTTCCTGTTTCAGACTTAAATAAGTTACTCAAGTAAGGAGAGGTAATGTGAATTTGATTGGCTAATGTAACAAGTGAAAGGTCGGGTTCATGGTAATGTTCCCTCATATAAGCAATCGCCTGTTGAACCAGGGAATTGGATTGCGTGTGCCATTGCTGTTTCTTTAATTCTTCTTCCCACCGTTCCACTAATGGTTCAATAACGGAAAAAATGGTAGAAGTTTGATTGGCTTGCAGAACTTGTTGGCTGACTTCATATATATTAACTTGATCAGCCTCTTCTTTGACCGTGCGATTCAGCACGGAAGAAAGATACATGACCAGGTTAAAGGATAATCGCTTCGCTTCTGCAACTAGGAGTGGCTGAGTGCGCAACATTCCTAGAAATGCTTTCGTTCGCTCCAGTACATCATAGTCGCTCTGTGACTCAGCGAATCCACGTGGCTCCTCTGTCTCCCCACTTTGATAGCCTTCAATTTTCTTCTTCTCCATCTTTATTTTTGCCTCTAGGAATGCAGTTTCCAAGTCCTGCATCTCACTATAGACTGTAGAAGAGGAGAGATATACGGTATCCGTTAGTTCTTGAGACAATTCAGTAAGCATCTCTTCGGCTAACTCCTCAACCCACCCTTGATCGATAGGATCGACAGACAGCAGCACAAAGGCTTCATTGTTTTGATAGGCTAGCACTTCTATCTCGTTTGAACGCTGCCACTTCGATAGATAAGTATACAAAGGTTTCTGTCCCCGATAATCCGGAACCGCTACATGCACCACACGGAAATTCGGTCCAGACAAGAAAACATTCAAATGAAATAATTCTTGTTGAATATCAATCTGCATTTCTGGATGTGGATGGAACAGGACTTGCGTCACGAACCGTTGCTGCAACAATGGGATCGATTCAAGCAAGCGCTCGTTCTTCTCAAACTCTTGGCTCCAGAAAGCCAGCGCCTTTTCAGCTTTTTCAAACAGTTCTTCCTGTTGAACAGGTTTCAACAAATAATCATCGGATTTCAGCAACATCGCTTCCCGGACGTACTCAAAATCATCATACCCCGTTAAAAAGATAAGACGGACATGGTTGTCAAAGGCACGCAATTCTTTTGCAAATGTGATTCCATCCATAAACGGCATATTGATATCTGTTACCACTAAATGTGGCCTTGTCTCTTTAATCACTTCAAGGGCTTGTTGGCCATCAGCAGCTTCTCCCACTACTTCCGCACCAATTTTATGCCATTCCGACTGGACGATTGCGCGACGGATGATTCGGTCATCTTCTACTACCACGACTCTATACAACGTAATCTCCTCCTTTTAACTTCGGAATCTTCACGGAAACACGGGTATACTTCCCTACTTCACTTTCCATACGCAATCCATATTGATTACCATAACGGTTTTTCAAACGAATGTCCACGCTACGCAATCCCACTCCTGTTTCTTCATTATTACTACCTAAATAAGGGGTATGAATCTCTGCTTGAATACGAGCTAGTTTCTCTGATTCGATTCCTTGGCCGTTGTCTTCTACATAAAGTAAGAGGCCTTCTGGTATTTCTTCGCAACCAACTCGAATCAGTCCTTGTTCGCGGTCATTCATTACCCCATGATAAATAGCGTTTTCAACTAACGGCTGCAAGGTCAACTTCACAACTAGGTAATCGTGCCACTCTTCCGGAATATTAATTTCATATTGGAAGAAGTCGCCATAACGCATCTCCATCATGTACAAGTAGCTTTCGATGTTTTTTAGTTCTTCTCTTATTGGAATAATTTCTTTCCCCCGGCTCAAACTTGTTCTGAAAAAATCAGACAACTTACTGATCATCTGGCTGGCTTCTTTATTCATGCCCATATCACACAAGCCTTTAATGGAAAATAAAGTATTGTATAGGAAATGCGGACTAATCTGCGCATGAAGCAAAGCTACCTCTAACTCCAGTTTCTCATTTTGTTGAGCGGTCATCTGCTCGATCAGATAAACATTTCGATCGGTCAGGGAGTTATACGTTGTATAGAGGACGGCCAGCTCCTCTGGCATGTCTTCCGGCCACTGCAATTTTTCATGGTAACTTTCTGTGGTCATCATGCTGTCTGCTAATTGTTCAATTGGGATCGAGATATAACGGCGAATGGTACGAATCATGATGGCGATCAGAAACGCTAATAAAAAGGAAAGAATCACAAATAGCAACAGCATCCAAGCATTCAAATCGAATAAGCTCTGCTTCGGCGTTACTAAAACTACGCCCCATTTATTCGTGCCTAACTGCGAATATCGAACCAAATACGGGCTCAAATTCCTCAAGTTTATTTCTTCCGCTTCCCTCGTTAGTTCCCCAGCTTGATACTGTTCATAGATCACAGCATCGAGCGCTGGATGGTGTGGCGCATCTGGCGAAACAAAGTAGCCCTCTTCCGAAAGCAGCATCATATAACTGCCTTGACTTGCCAAATCCGTTAACGTCCGTTCAATAAAGGAGGTCTTCAGATTCATGACAAACACACCCGCTGGTTCGCCGTTTGTGGTTTCAAGAAGATGTACGATGGATTGCACAGGTTGATCTCGGTTAAAAATAGGATCGATGTGATTATTCCTCCAATAATATCCTTCTCTAGACGTTGTAGGCGGCGGATAAAAAGCCTCTGCTTCAAAGGATGGTCTCATTTCTTGTTGCTCGCTATGAGCGATTTCATATGTATCGTTAATATTAATGTAAATGGAATCAACAAAAGAAGCATTGCGCTGATATACATATTCCACTTCTTCTGACAACTGTAGATAAAGTTGCGGCGATGGATTAGTCGAATCAGCTAGGCGCTGCACAGTCAGATTTTGTGAAAGTCGATAGAACTGTTCAAAAATGTCCTTATAAAGAAAAGATAAATATTCCATCTTTTGATTCAAGACGCTGTCCATCGTTTCTGCTGTGTTTTGATTGACTTGATTATTGGCAACGAGATAAATGATAGATCCGGCAAGTAACAAGAACGACGTGATAAACAAGACATAGAATGTGTTTATCGTGGAACTTAGGGAACGAAATAATTTTTTACGCAAGTTCAACCTTTTTCCTCCTCTTTGGTTGTGTGCGCTCTCATGCTTATTTATTGTACCACAATTTTTGTAATATTTTAGAGGAAATTATAAAAAAAGAGACGGAAGGAACAGCCCTTAAAGGGTGTTCTTTCCGTCTCTTTTGAAATTATTTTTTAAAGAATGCAACCGCATTGTTGTAGCAGACATTTTCAATCAAACGTTTCAGCAACGCTTCTTCATTCGGGAATTTCCCTACTTCTACTTGTTCCCCAACATAGTTGCAGAGGATACGGCGGAAGTATTCATGACGTGGGTAGGACACGAAACTGCGGGAGTCGGTTAACATCCCTACGAAGTTCATTAACAAGCCATGATCCGCTAACGTTTCCATTTGGCGTAGCATTCCTTGCTCTGTATCATTGAACCACCAGCCAGCCCCAAATTGAACCTTGCTCTTGATTCCTTGGTCGTTCACTTGGAAGTTGGCAACAGCACTTGCAACCACATGATTTTGCGTTGGGTTCAAGTTATAAATGACCATCTTCGGTAATTGTTGTTTGCGTTCCATTGCGTTCAACAGACGGTTCAAGTTGCGTCCGTCATTCACGGAATCATGGATGGAGTCAAAACCAACGTCTGGACCTAACTTGTCATACCAGTATTCATTGTTGTTACGTAATGCGCCGAAGTGAATTTGCATCGCCCAGCCGCGTTCCGCATACATTTTTCCTAAATCAATCAAGATGCGAGTCAAGTATTGTTCTTTTTCGCCAGCAGAAATTGCTTCTTGATTCAATGCTTTTTGGAAAATAGCTTCGATTTCTTCATCTGTTGCTTCGCTGTAAACCATTTGCTCTAACGCATGGTCAGACGCTACGGTACCGCGTTGGTCGAAGAAGTCAACCCGTTGTTCCAACTGCTCTACCAATTCTTGGTAAGAAGTCAAACGGCTGCCAAAAATAGCTTCCATTCGGTCCAAGAAACCAACAAAACGAGAATCATCGATATGGAATGCTTCATCTGGACGAAACGATGGTGCAACAGTTGTTTTGAAGGAATCATCTGCCAACAAAACATCATGGTGTTCCAAGGAATCGGTTGGGTTATCCGTTGTTCCGACAAAAGTTACATTGGACATTTCAATCAGCTTACGTCCAGTTAATTTCTTTTCTTTAATGACACGGTTTGCTTTGTCGTAGATTTCTTTCCAATTATCTTTGGTTAACAAATCATCGATGTCAAAGTACCGTTTCAATTCTAATTGTGTCCAGTGGAATAACGGATTACCAATGGTTGCTTCTGCTGTTTCTGCCCATGCTGCAAACTTTTCTTCTGGAGAGGCATTACCGGTAATCTTCTCTTCAGGAATTCCGTTTGCGCGCATTGCCCGCCATTTGTAGTGATCGCCTGCCAACCAAACTTCTGTGATATCAGAAAACTCATGATCTTCTGCAATCCAAGCAGGAATCAAATGGCAGTGGTAGTCGAAGATCGGCATCTTCTCCGCATAAGTATGATACAAGTTTTTTGCTGTTTCATTCGTTAACATAAAATCATCGTGAATAAACGCCATGAACGTGTGGCCTCCTTGTTATTCTGCTACTTTTTTAAGTTGTAAAGTTTCTAAGTGTTTGCCAATATGGTTTACCAAAGACTCACGGTACTCTTCTTCGAATTCATCCATGTTCGCAAAGAAATCGTTCTTGAATAAACGGTCGCCAGCTTCATCAACAGCTGTTAATAAAACGCCGTAGGTTACGTGCCATACTTGACGTGCATTGCGATCATTCATGTATTCTGGTAATTCGCTGTCTGCTACTTCATCCAACGGCTTGATGGTAGTCAAGTCTGGAGTGATGTGATAGTATGCTTGCGCTTCTGGGAAGTGCTCGAATGCATAGGTATGCATTTTACGGAATAGCTCTGGATTATGTTTAGCCAATACGCGTACTGCTTCCAACCAGTTGGTTCCAGCTGTCTTCAAGTGGAACAAACCTTCTGTATGCTTGGCAATAATTGGGAAAGCAGAGAACTTGTCACTTCCGGAGTGGATGCTCAACTTGTAATCGAAGTATTTTGCGATATTCGCATGCTTCGCCAAGTCCACTTCAAAATCAGCCAAATCACCCATGTAGTCTACACCTTTTTGGAACTCACCAATGAAGCGTGGTGCCAAGCTGTTCACTTGTACGCCTTCGTTGATTAATTCTTGTGCTACAAAGAAGTGAGATTCTGGTTTTGTAACCGTTGCTGTTTCATCAATTGAAATTTCAAAGTCAATTTCATGGTCTGCTTTTTTGATGAACTCATGATAAATATGTACCATGTAGTTCAATGCATCATGATACAACATCACATTGTACATTAATTCTTCACGGTCAAAATGAATGCTCATCCCTGCTGCTTCAAATGTGCGGTCTAGGTAAGCTGCTTCGTAATGGCTGCGGATTTCTTCTGATAGTTCCATGTATGCTTTTTCTAGTTCTGCTGGTGTCATTTCTGGAACTTCATTACGAATGTAGTCGGAGCAGTCTAGTGTCAACATGGACATTCCTGAATCCAATGCTAATTTAATATCTGCTTCCAACTTCAAGTGGTCGCCATCTGCCCCAAACCCACCGGTGTATCCTTCTTGAATCGTTGCGTAACTTGCAGAATCCAATACATCATTGATGTCACGTTCGGTCAGGCTTAATTCACGAATACTTTGTTGTGCCAAGATTGGTTTTACTTCATATTGGCGCATGATGGCAATGTGTCCAGGAGATGCCAAACCTAAACGATCGCCCACTCCCATAGTGGTCACTTTATTACCGAATGCACGTGGTTTGGTGTAGTCCAAGTAACGGTTCAAGATAAGACGGTTTGCGTGATCACAAGGAACAATCTTGCTGTCTTCTCCTGCTGCTTCTCCGCTCAATTCTTCGAAGAACGAACCTGTACCTTTTACGTATAGATATTTCTTGCCATCTTGCTTAAACATAACAAGTGAAGTGTCCCCTTCTTGTGTATAAGAACGTGGATATACTTTCACATCGTTATTTTGGAAAAACTCTTCTTGTAATAATGGATTGCTTTGTGTCTCTTGCATGTTTTCTACCCCTTTGTTTTTTATTAACCGCCACTTGTGTTACCCCTTTCATAATAAGAAAGAAAGAGGAAAACATCTATAAACCTTTGATTTGAACTTTGTCTTTTATGACAAAACAAAGGAAATGATACTCCCTGTAATAAAGATTATGAGGGCGAAAAAACGCTTTCTCGCCTTATAATCCTATGTTATCGAGAAAGACAGGTAAACGCCATCATCAAATTTATGTTCTTTTGTTCAATATTTTAAATAGAAGTTTTTTCAATAAATTCTAAATCTCTTGGTTCACGGCCATATCTGGTTTCAGTGTTGATTCCTTTCATCGCTGCCATGTCTTCTTCGGTTAGAGAAAAATCGAATAAAGAGATGTTTTCCAGAATTCTACCTGCATTGGTGGATTTTGGAATGATAATGGTTCCTCTCTCCAAGTGCCAACGCAATACAATTTGAGCAGAAGTTTTTTCGTATTTTGCCGCTAGCTCTTCAATAACAGGGTTCACTAACAAATCGCTCTTTCCTTGACTCAATGGACCCCACGCTTCATGTTTGATGTCATGCTCGTCCATGAAGGCTCTTAGTTCGTCTTGCGGGAAGTATGGATGAGTTTCTACTTGGTTAATCATTGGTTTGATTTCGGCAACAGCCAATAATTCTTTCAAGTGGTCGATGTCAAAGTTGCATACACCTATGGATTTAATCTTACCTGCTTTGTATAACTCTTCCATGGCTTTCCATGTTCCAGTTACGTCTTTACCAAACCAGTGGATCAAGTATAGATCGATGTAGTCTGTGCCCAATTTTTCTAAGCTGATTTCAAGAGCTTCTTTTGTTTTTTCATATCCTTGCATGTTATTCCAAACTTTGGTTGTTAAAAATAACTCATCGCGTGGAACTCCTGATTGCTTCAGAGCTTCCCCTAGCGCTTCTTCGTTTCCGTATGCAGTAGCGGTATCGAAATGGCGATAGCCACTTTCAATCGCACTCATCACTGTCTTGCTCAAGTCCTGTTCATCTGTAATCAAAAATACGCCTAAACCTACTTGAGGTACGGACAAGCCATTATGTAAAGAAACAGTTGAAATCGTCATTTTTTATCCTCCGTTATGTATCTGTTTTAGTTTTTCAGTGCCTCACTAGTTGGATAAGAAAGTTCTTCTGTGATATTCAAGTCAATCGACAATAAGCGACGAATCGCCTGCTTTAATTCAGGCGTGATTTTCACGACTTTTTTCTTTTCCACACTTGCGCATGCCTCTTCAACGGTTTTACCCGTGCCATCTAAAAATTCTTGTTTGATTAAAATATAATGCATCATCAAATATTGAATTTTCACGCCCGGAAAAGCTTCTTTTAAGAGATTCTTGACCGTGTTTTTTTGTTCATCTCCATAAGGAAATATTTGTGAAGCGTACATTTCAAAATCTCGTTCTTTTTCTTCTTTCGTACGAGAATCAAACAATCTTTTTACGATATTCATTTTTTAAGGTCCTTTCCGATAAGAAAAGGAGTGGAAAGAATCCCACCCCTACCTATAACTTTTGCTATTGAGCTGCTGCAGCTGGGTTGATGATGCTTTGAATATCTTCGTCGTCAATGTTTTCCATATCTACTACCAATGTACCGGTATCTACCATTTTTTCTGCTGGTTCTTCACCGTTTGCGATAGCGATTGCTTGTTTCACGCCTTCATAACCCATTTCGTATTGTTTTTGTACGATGGTTACTACTGGATATTCGTCTTTACGGATCATTTGTTCCATTTCAGTTGAGAAGTCGAATCCAACCAATACAACGTCTTTTCTACCTGATTCTTGGATTCCTGTTACGAAACCAACTGTTGAACCGTTGTTAGGACCAAATACACCTTTTAGATTTGGATAAGCAGTCAAGAAGTCTTGAGCGAATCCAACCGCTTTAGAAATGTCGCCATCATTAACTTTGATGTCATTGTTCAATACTACCCATTTTTCAGGAGCGTTTGCATCCCAGAATTCATTGAATCCGCTCATACGGTCGATGATGGTTTGAGAACCAGAGTTACCAATTTGAACAGCAACTTGTGCTTCTTCGTCTTCTTTTACGCCTTGTTCTTTCAAGCGGTTAATCATTTGTTCAGCTGCGATACGGCCAGCTTCAACGTTATCTGTCATCAAATCAACGCTGTAGTTTTCAGAGTTGATCATTGTATCAACAACAACAATTGGAATTCCTGAGTTGTATGCATCTGTAACAGGGTTTGCCATCGCTGTGGAGTCTGTTGGTCCAATAACGATTGCATCTGCACCACTAGATACAGCATCTTGCAATTGTTGTACTTGTTTTTCAACTTCAGCTTCGTTAGCAAGACCTGTAACAACTAGGTTTACGTCTAATTCTTCAGCAGCTTTTTTAGCTCCTTCTTCAACAACAGACCAGTATTGGTTTCCTAAAATTTTTGTTAGGAAGTAACCCGTTTGTTGGTCGCCACTTGCTGCTGCGCCAGATTCTGTTCCTTCACCAGCTGCTTCTC
The DNA here is from genome assembly GCF_028863945.1 of Jeotgalibaca caeni. Taxonomy (GTDB): domain Bacteria; phylum Bacillota; class Bacilli; order Lactobacillales; family Aerococcaceae; genus Jeotgalibaca; species Jeotgalibaca caeni. Next base: position 29,927 of record NZ_JARBEA010000017.1, read on the forward strand.
CTGATCCACATGCTACTGTTACTAATGCCATCGTACCTAATAAAAGTGACTTCAAAAATTTGCTTTTCATTGTTTGTGAGCTCCTATTTATTCTTATTTTTTACCTTTTTTATTTCTCTTTACATCTAGAGCAATTACGGCAACGATGATGATCCCGATAATTACTTGTTGCCAGAATGAGCTTACTCCTAGTAAGTTCAAACCGTTTCTTAAAACACCCATGATTAACGCACCGATCACGGTATTAATAATGGCACCTTGTCCACCACTATTGGATACTCCTCCAATAACAGCTGCAGCAATTGCTTCCATTTCCAATCCGTTCCCTGCCATTGGTTGAGCAGAAGAAATACGGGATGTTACGATGATTCCTGCGATTGCAGCAGAGAATTCGCTGACACAGTAAGCGAACATTCTTGTTCCAACAGCGTTGATACCCGATAGTTTTGCAGCTTCTAAGTTACTTCCGCATGCATAGATTTGACGACCAATTCTTGTTTTTGCCAATAAGAAAGCTAAAATCAAACCATAAACGGCAACGATAATAACGGAGTACGGTAGGCCGCCTGGCAAACGTCCGCCACCAATTGCATAGAAGGCTTCTTGAATGCCTGTATCAGGAATAACGTTTGTATAAATTGGTTTCCCTTCTACCAATACGTTCGCTAGTCCACGGAACACCCATTGTGTACCGAGCGTTGCGATAAAGGGAACAACTCCCAGTACTTCAATCGTGAACCCGTTCAGCACTCCCATCAAAATACCGAATACCATTGATACGATAATGGAAATCCAAAGTGGTACACCAGAAATCAATAACGTTGTTACAATGATTCCAGAAAGTGCCATTGAAGCACCAGCAGACAGGTCCGTACCACCACAGACCAAACAGAACGTTAACCCAAATCCTAAGATGGCGTAAGTAACTACTTGTTGAGCGATATTGATCAAGTTACCAGGTGTCAAGAAAGTTGGTCTTGCGATTGAAAAAACGATAACCAATAAAATCAAAGCAATACCGGAATAAATTGCTTTCTTTGTACTTGGATCGAGTGTCTGGAATCCAGATCTCTTTTCTTCTTTTACTTTTACTTCTTCTACTAACATGTTGGTTCCTCCAAAAAATTCATATATTTTCTAGGCAGTGCCTACTTTTTTCTCCAACTTATTATAGCCAGCAGCTAAATACAGAATCTCTTCTTGAGTTGTTTTCTTTGCATCGAGTTCTCCATTGATCTCACCTTCGTGAACGACCAAGACACGGTCACTCATTCCAAGAACTTCCGGTAACTCAGAAGAAATCATGATGATTGCAACACCTTGATCACTTAAGCGGTTAAATAACTCATAAATTTCAAATTTAGCTCCAACGTCAATTCCTCGTGTTGGTTCATCCACAATCAAAATTTCAACATTATTGCACAACCATTTTGAGAGAACGATTTTTTGTTGGTTCCCACCACTTAGGTTTCCTACAGTTTGTTCGATATTTGGTGTCTTGATGCGGAGAAGATTTTTGTATTCTAGCGAGTTACGACGAGCTTCTTTGTCGTTTAAGACGCCGCCTTTTGAAAGTTGTTCCAAATGTGCCATGTTAATGTTGTAGTTTACATCCAGGTTCAAAGCCAACCCGTCATGTTTACGGTCTTCGGTTGCATAACCCATTCCGTACGCCATCGCTTGACGAACTGAATTAATCTTCACGGGCTTGCCATCAATAAACATTTCCATGGTGTCTGCCTTGTCGGCTCCGAAAATACATCTAGCAATTTCCGTACGACCTGAACCCATCAAACCAGCAATTCCTAAAATCTCACCAGCTCGGACTTGTAAATGCTCCACGTTCAAAACATTTCCGCGTTTCAAGTTGCGTACTTCTAATTTCACATCACCAATCTTACGATCGTATACCGGATACTTGTCTTCTAAAGAACGACCAACGATCATGTTTACTAACTCGTCAACAGTCATTTCTTTATAGTTTCTTGTTCCAATGTATTTTCCGTCACGTAGAACGGTAACTCTTTCACAAATCTCTTCGAGTTCTTCCATCCGGTGAGAAATGTATACCATCCCTACGCCTTTCTTTTGCAGGTTACGGATAATTTCAAATAATTGCTGGATTTCCTTATCAGTCAAGGCAGCAGATGGTTCATCCAATACCAAGATTTTAGAATCCATAGAGATTGCTTTCGCAATTTCAACCATTTGTTGTTGCGCTACACTCAAGTTGGCTACGGTTGCATGAGTATTGATGTTGATTCCTAATTCAGTCAAGATTTGCTTCGCTTCGCGGTGCATTCTTGCATCGTCAATGAAGAATCCTTTTTTCGGTTGTCTGCCAACATAAATGTTGTCTGCTACACTCATATGGGGAAGAAGGTTTAACTCTTGGAAAATAATGGCAACCCCTAATTCATGTGCCTTGCTAATGCTTGTCATTTGGACTTCTTCACCTTCGATGAAGATTCTTCCTTCTTCTGGTTGGTAAACCCCACTCATCACTTTCATCAACGTTGATTTACCTGCTCCGTTTTCTCCAACAAGGCCGTGTACTTCGTAAGCGCCAAATAATCAGGTAGATACTGCAACACGAATAACCCTGCTACAATATGGATATCATATCGTAGTAGGGTTATTTGCAGTTTTCCTGGACATTTTCATTCCATGGCAAATAATCCTCAAGAAGTTCGGGCTCCTCTTTGAAGGGAGTGTTCGGAAGTTCCTTGAACAAATACGTCAGGTATTTGAATACATTCAGATTATTTGCTTTGGCAGTCTCAATGATGCTGTAGGCAATGCTGCTTGATTCAGCGCCCTTAGGGCTGGCATAAAAGTTCCAGGCTTTACGGCCGACCACGAATGGTCTGATGCTGCGTTCCGCCAAATTGTTCGAAATTTGGCATTCACCGTCCAAAAGGTAATTCATCAGGTACGGTTTCTGTTTCTTGGCATAGCTAAGAGCTTTTCCAAGAACGGAACTTGGCAGCGCGTTGGTCGTTTCAACCCATCCCCAGAATGCCTTAAGTACCGGAATCGCCTTCTTTTTCCTTTTCTTCAAGCGTTCCTCAGGTGGCAGATGTGCAATCTCTTTTTCAATATTAAAAAGAGCATTGCAATAATCCAGTCCAATTTCACATTGTGACTTTTTGCCGTTACTGTTTTTAGGAACTCCTTCGTGGAATTTTCGCCGAATATGCGCAAGGCAACCTACACGCGTCACATTCTTTACCTTGTTATACCCCTCATAGCCATCGCAATGGATATAACCCGTATACCCTGATAAAAACTTCTCAGCATTTTCCCCTGCACGCGTAGGCGAATACTGGTAAAGAATGATTTGTTGATCGACATCCGTGCTATTCCGATAGAGCCACATATACGAATTTGAAGTGGCTTTTCTATCCGGTTCACGGAGCACTTGCGTGGTTGTTTCATCAACAAACAGGCAGTTGGCTGTCAACAATTTCTGGTGAAGCAGGTTATAAAGTGGCTTCAGCCAAAGTTCGGCAGCTTTGATTACCCAATTGGCCATTGTAGTTCGGCTCAAGGCAATACCGTAATTTTGCCATTCTTTTTCTTGACGATGGAACGGCAAAGACATTTCATATTTTTGATGTAATAGCCAAGCCACCGAACTAGCGGAGGCCAAACTTTTAGGAATGACTGGTCTCGGTAACTCTGCCTTCACGATGGCGTCTGCACCATCCTTTTTACAACAAGGGCATTCGTAGGCATGGCGATAGATTTTTCTCACTTTTAGGTGTGCCGGGATAAATTCTACCTCTTCGCGGATGTATTCGCGACCAATTGGTCGCAAGTCGGTATTGCACCATTCGCACTTGGAATCATCCTTAGGGAGAAGACAGTCGACCTCTATCACAGGCAGATCTTTGATTAATCACGCTTTATGCCCGGGAGTTCTTCTTTTACGCTCAAATTGTTCCGTTTTTTTTGGCTCTACTGCAGACTTGTCGGCTACAACTTCCGCCTCATTGAAAACATTGAGTTCTTCAGTGTTGAATAGATTGATTTGATTTTCATCGGCAGGCGTGCTTTTTTCGCTGGAACGACCATACAGTTTCTGCGTTAGTACTTGGACTTGTTCAGTCAACAGAGCAATTTGCGTGACCAACTGCTTATTTTGCTCAAGTAACATTTTTTCCATCTCAGTCATTCCCAACACACCTCCATTCCGATTCATAGCCTCCTTATTATACCAAGAAATGACACTGAAAACAGCCACAAATGTTGTCTAATCAACAGTTGTGGCTGTTTTTAATGAAAATATCCAGGGGTTACCTTTTTAATTGCCTTCAGCTGTTCTATGGATAATCCCTCCAATAACCACCGCAGCTCTTGCTGAGAAATATTTCTCGCCTCTGAGCTTGATCGCGGCCATTGAATGACGCCGTTCTCTAAACGCTTGTACAGTAATATAAACCCGTCCCCATCCCAATGGAGTGCTTTGTATTTATTCCTGCCACCTCCACAGAATAGGAAGAGGCAATCATCGAATACATCCATATCAAATTGATTCTGAACAAGAGCAGCCAGACCATCGATCGACTTACGCATATCGGTTTTTCCGCAAACAAGGTAAATGTGCTTAACCTTGGTATAATCAACAATCATCCGTCACAGCTCCTTCAACAAAGCGTATAGGATGTATTTCTCAATGCCTTGATATACTGAAACCGTTCGGTTTCGATCTGTGTCCTTTATTTCAAAAGCAAGTTGTCGCTCGTGTGTCATTGGATCAAAATCATTTTGATTATCTAACTGAATAGGGACAATGTCCGGCTGTTTTTCCATTTGGGTACCTCCGTTATCTATGATAACTGAAGTATAAATGGAAAAACTCCGCCCGAAAATCTACCTGATTATTTGGCGCTTACTGTACTTCTCCTTTGTTCACTGAAAATGAAACATTATCCAAAGCTCTTACACCAGGGAAGGACTTGGAGATTCCTTCCATACGAAATAATTCTTCTGGCATTCTTTCACCACTTTCTTAATTATCCAACTCAAAGTATGAACCGTATTTTTCTTGAATTTTTTGTTTATCGATTTGGTACCTAGAAAGATGTAGTTCGATCAATGATAGAGCACGCTCTACATTTTTCTCTTTTATTGCTTCCAATAGCTCTTCATGATCCTGAAGAAGTTCTTTACTTTCTTTTACATTCTCCAGTTTCATTCGTCTGACGCGGTCAAAATGAATCTGCATGGTTTCGGTTAATTGATACGTTTGCAATTTTCCAGTTAGGATAAAAAATTGTTTATGGAACAAATTATCCATTTCGAAAAAGCGATCGATGTCTTCTTGTTCTACAAAAAACGCTTGCAGTTTTAGGTTTTCTTCCAATTCACTAAAGTCAATCTCTTGATTCCTGTTACACAGTTCCTCAATGATTCCTTTTTCGAGCTGGAGCCGGATAAACCTTGACTCATTGACCAAGTTATAATCAATTTTTGGAACGTAGCATCCCTTCTGGGGAATAATTTGAATAATTTGCGATTTACTTAGTTCAATCATTGCTTCTCTAATCGGTGTACGCGACAAATTCAGTTCACTTGCTATTTCTTTTTCACTCATCATGGTATTAGGTTTAATCTCTAAAGAAATGAGCTTCTCTTTGATCACACGTAAAGAAAACTCTCGTGCACTTCCACCGATTGGTTCTTTAATAATATTCACAGCGTAAAGTTCTCACCCTCTCCTTTGATACAAAAGCGCATACAATTCTTGCATCTTGATACATTTCCTTACTGTTCTCTATGAAACCTTTTATAGCAAGGATGTAGCCGCTCTCAAAAAGGGTTCGTAAAAGAACAAGACTAAATTTAACACTAGTATACAAGTATGTCAATTTCATCTTGGAATAGATATTTCAAATTAATATTCCTTCGACATAATTTGTTCAAGAATTCGTTTGCATTTCTTCCCACCTTGCATTTTTTTGCACACAAATAGCAGTTGATTTAGCTAGAAAGCTAGAATCAACCGCTTTATTTTTTGTCAATCTAAATTTTTGCGATTATCATTTCCTTTGTACGAGAAGAAATCGAAATCAGCATGACATCCTCTGTATTGATTCATGTCATGACATGCTAGCGCAATGAAATTACCCGTGAATCCTCCTGACAAGAAGGTCAAATCAAAATTCTCTGCCAGCACGTTCCAATCTGTTTCACCAGGAAGCCGGTAATAGAAACTACCTGTTTCTGCTTCTCCACTTACCGCCAATTCAAGTTCACTCGAAGACAGTATCACTTTTGGTTCGAGAATTTGGAATTCTCCGTTTCTTGCTTCCATCAAACGCAGCACGGTCTGTCCATCCTCATCTGTCAGATAGGCATAGAGATAATTTTCTGGGTTAAGAAAAAGAAGCAGTCCTGCCATTTGCAAGTAACTCGTTGGCGCGAAAGAAACACTGGTTTCTGCCCGGAAAGAAAAATCAGTTTGACGGATTCCCACTAAATGATGGCGGAAGAAACTGTGCAGGGACTCTCCACCGTATAAACGCAGCTTGCCTGGTTTTTCTTTGAGAGAGCACCATGATTCATCGGGCATCATTCGTAAGCTATTCCAGTTCTTTTCCAGTTCTGGACCATCGAAGTCATCGCGGAAATCTGTGTTTCTTTCCTTCACCGGCCCTTTGAAACCTTTAGGAGCAGGAACTTCCACTGCTGGAACAACACCGCCATGAGCAAGGCGCAGCCAGCCTTCTTCATCCCACTCTACTTTTTGCAAGGAAGTTTCTCTACCAAGAATCGCATGCTGCCCTTTCAATGGACGGCTCATCAGATGAGCAATGTACCATTCTCCTTCTGGTGTCTCCACTAAACTGGCATGTCCAGCACATTGTAGAGCTGCTTCAGGGTTCTGGCTCGAAGTCATCATTGGGTAATGTGGATCCACTTCATAAGGACCAGTAACTTCTCTTGAACGAGCAATCGTAACCGAATGTCCTGAACTGGTTCCCCCTTCTGCCATCACTAAGTAATAGTAGCCGCCACGCTGATAAAGATGCGGTGCTTCTGTCTTTCCTAATTCGGTGCAGTCAAAAATTTTCACTGGATTGCCGATTAACGCTTTCTTTTCCGAATCGTATTCTTGAATCACAATCCCTGACGATTTGTTTGGCGTATCCATGCGGTAATCCCATAAGGCGTTCGATAGCCATTTACGGCCATTTTCATCATGGAACAAGGACGGATCAAAACCGCTGCTGTTTAGGTAAATGGGTTCAGACCAAGGACCTTTAATGGATGGCGCTGAGATCAAGAAGTTGTGTGTGTCCTTAAAGGGTCGCACGGAACTTTTCACATCGGTATACAACAAATGGAACTGCCCATCTGCATAACTAAGTTGTGGCGCCCAAATGCTACAGTTGATGCCATTACCTTGAAGATTTACTTGATCGGTTAAAATATCGGTACGATACTCCCAGTTTACTAAATCAGTTGAAGTGTAAATCCGAATCCCCGGCATCCATTCAAAAGAGGAAACAGCAATATAGTAGGTGTCCTCTACTCGAATCATGCAAGGGTCCGGGTTAAATCCAGGGAGAATCGGATTCTTAATGGTCCATTCCATTTTATTCGCTACTTTCTATTGTTTTTTATAAAAGTCAGTATCAGGAAAAATAGCCGTTGGATCAATCGGGCTGGTTTTCCATTTCGCCCAAGAAACTTTTTCAGGAAAGCGAGTATCGATCACGTGTTGCTCTGCCTGAACTCGATAATCTGCAGTCGTTTGATTTTCTTTCTTGGACCAGTCGTGCCAACCAGCCGGATGGATGTGCTCCCCGTAGCGACCACCGATAAACCATGTTTTTGCATACGGCCTCCATGGTCTGCCTAAGTAAACTTCCTGCACATCTGGTTCCGCTGTTAGCCAACAATCAGTAAAGACAAAGCCAACTGCTTGATCCTTGGGAGTGCTGGCAGCAGTCACATAACCACCATGACGCACACCTTCTTTCCGGCTCCTGATTTCACAGCGGTGAAACCACGCGGTCGCTCCGCCGAAGATAAAATCAATGGATCCAGCGATGAAGCATTCTTCATAATATTGTCGGTACTTTTTCTTCTCTGGTTCGCTTGCTTGCGTTACAAAAGCGGTGCCGTCTTTTTGTGCAGGCGGAAGTAAACCTGTAAAGAGGGTGTCTTGATAGGCGATGAATCGGCAACGCTTGAAATTGGTTTCGTCTGTGTCTGCATATACCGCCAAGGCTTGCCCAGCCACTTCGCCGTACCCTGCTGTATTGACAACGGTTATATTCTCAATCCAGTTACGGCTTCCACCAACATAAAGAGTAGCGGTACGAAATGTTCCCAGTTCTTTTCCTGTTTCATCGACTTCTCGTGCACCTAATTGATTCGTTATCGTAACTGAGCCTACTCCTTTTAGAGTCAAATCGGAACGGTTTATCGTGACCCGCTCTTCATACGTTCCACTCAAAACGGTAATCAAAACAGTTTTATGAGAGAAGGCCTTCTCTGCATAATCAACCGCCCCTTGAATGGTTTGAAAATCACAAAAAGTTTCTTTCCCTACTAGAATCATGCTGGTTGCTCCGTTTCAAAGAGTTCTTTCTGCAAGAATGCAATCCAGTCGGCACGCATTTCAGCTGTTTCCTGATGACCACACCCGTATAAGATGGTTTGCCAATTCTCTGGAACGCCAGCAGCTTCATATGCCTTCTTCAAGCCTTCATCAAGGATGGTCACCCCTTCGAGTGGACAGTTCCGATCATGGCTTCCGACTAAGCAGAGCCGCTTACGAGGTACGATACGTGATTGAATCTCAAGCGTGGTAAAGTGCTTCAAGAGTCCCGGAACATAGGAATAGAATCCGTGCTTATCTAGGTATCCTTGTCGAAGCAAGGTTTCTGCATCTACTTGTCCGCCCATGTCGACGATTACGTGGACACGTTCATCCAAGGCTCCCAGCCACCATGCTTGTAGGGCTCCCATCGACATGCCGATTGTTGCTACTTTTTGTGAATCGACATCTTGTCTCTTTAGTAATACATCCAAAAAACGCATGTTGTCATAGACCATCATGCCCCAGACCACTTTGCCGCGCCACAGCATTTCCTTGACCATTTCACTTTCCTTGCGCATCCGGTCTCCGAATCCCCACATGTCGATGCAGGCTGCTACGCAACCCATATCAGTCAGTGTTTTAGCATAAGAAGGTCCTTGCAAGTAATGGGATGGGGTGATAAATTCGGTCTTCCCGATATGATACATCCCCCCGTGTGAATGATTCACGAGAACAAGTGGCCGTGGTGTTTCACTTGGCGTAAGCGGGGTTGCTATGTAGGCAGGCACCCGCTCTTCTCCGTTCAAGTCCAAACTCCAGCTCTCTAAGTAGTAGCCATCTGGATGCTCCACTTTGGACAGTAAACGAGCTTCCAGGGATGGGTTTTCAGGTAAATCACCGAGTAATTGCCATAAGGAATCAGTTGTCATTGGGTTACCCCTTTCATTAGGCGAAATGAACGACTTTTTCTTCGAGAATTTTTTCTGGTTTCTTTGTATTCTTAGACGTACAATGAGCCGTTTCAACGTTACGTGAATTTTCGGCATAAATCATTGGTCCTTCATGATTTTCTACGGATACGCGGTGGAAGAGGATGTCTTCTGCGTTCCCTAAGTAAAAGCCGCGGTTGTTCATGTAATCCAATCCTGTCATCATGGCTACTTGACCTGGCTCTGCTCCTTCCGCCATTGAAATATCAATGTTGTTGAAGGTAATTTCTTTGACAAAGTTCTCTGCCAAGCCATAGATGAATCCAGCAGCGCCTTGAACATTGCGGGCGGTAATATGGTTGAAATGAATGCGTCTGAATGTTGGTGTTTCTTCTGTAACAGGATATGGATTCTTGTCCCAAACATATTTTTCTTTCCCACGCGGGCCGCAGAAATAGTACAAGTTTAGAATGAACGGACAAATCACTTCGTCCATAATAATATTGTCCACGCGAATATCTTCAATCGTACCGCCTCTACCTCGGCGTGATTTCAAGCGAATTCCGCGGTCGGTTTGTTTGAAAATACAATTCGAGATGGTGACATTTCGTACATCTCCACTCATTTCACTCCCGATTACCACGCCGCCATGTCCATGAATCATTGTACAATTGGTAATGGTAATGTTTTCGCAAGCTACTTTTTCTCGAGCATCTTCGGTCCCTGCTTTGATGGCGATACAGTCGTCACCCACATCGATGTTACAGTTTGAGATGCGTACATTTGAACAAGACTCTGGATCAATTCCGTCCGTGTTTGGTGAGTCGGCTGGATTCAAAATCGATACATTGTCGACCGTAATATTGTGGCTCAGAATCGGGTTCACGGTCCACGATGGTGAATTGCGTAATTCCACATCCTTAATAGTAATGCGGTTACATTTTTCGAAACTAATTAATTTTGGTCTTGGATAAGCTAATTCTTCACGGCGATTCCGGAATAGATCCCACCAAGCTGCTCCATTTCCATCAATTACTCCACCACCACAAATGGTAATATTTTCTGCCTCTTCAGCGTAAATACAAGATTGGTACACATCTTGCGTCCAACCTTCCCAGCGTGAGTGTACAACCGGATACGCTTCTTGTTCTGTTACGAAAGAAAGGGTTGCACCTGGGCTGACTTCTAGAGTAAGATTACTAGCCAGACGGATACTGGTTGTACGATACGTTCCACTTGGAACATAAATGGTTCCTCCACCTGCTGTCACTGCCGCTTCTACTGCTTGCGCGAAGCTATGGGAATCATCTGTAATCCCGTCTCCCACCGCACCATAATCAAGTACATTAAAGATTGTCATGAATGTATCTTCTCCTTTTCTGGTTCTTGTCTTGTTCATCTTAGATAAAGTTCTGCATTCCGTCTATAATCTTTTAGTTGCTAGTCCTTTGTTCTATACAGGAAGTATCAATATCTTAAATAATGATTACCTCTTTAACAAAAAATTGGACAAATACAGAATAAATCTATGTTATACTGAAAATTAGTAAAACGCTATCAGGAATCTTATGCAGGTTATTTTGATATTTTAAGTTCTTATAAAGGAGGTACTATTTTTATGAAAGCTCTTTCCTTATCTAAGGAAAAAGAGGGAAAATCGAAATTACAATTTCTAAAAAAACATGGTACATCTTTTAACCGTATCTTTTTGTTTCTTGCCCTTATTGGTATTTTGTTTTCTATTCTTTCTCTTACATCGATTTATACGTCAACACGTGACTCTGTGACGAACAATGTCCAAGATACAAGGTTGATGACGACGAATCAAATTAAAAATACGTTCGAACGGGAAATTCAAACCATTGAAAAGTCCTTCAATACGTACAGTACGACGAATGATTTCTATGAGGTGGTCCAAGAGCCATTTGGAATTAGCGATTTCCAAAAGTATCGAGAGATCAACTCCTTGCTTAACTATTTCTCTACGTTTAGTTTGAGTGGAACTTCTTATTCGATCGTCAGCGTCGCGCAAAACTGGCGCTTTGACAACGGCAGTTTACAGCAAATGACTGAAGATGAAATGAAGGAATTCGAAGATTTCTACATCAACAATCGAAATGAAAATCTTTACTGGGTTAAAGGGAACAATAGTATTGTTTCGGTCAACTTGCTCCCCTTCTTCTCTCGAGATAAGTTAGCGGTTGGTCTGGCCAACATTCCTAATCGGAGCATTCATTCTCTACTGGAAGTCACTAGTGCGACCACGCCCTTTTTCATTGTGAATCGAAACGATGAAGTACTCTACTCGGCAAACCTAGACAAAGAGGAAGCGGGACCTATTCCCGAAACGATTGCGGAAATTCGTGCTATTTCAGCAGATCGTCCAGTTGGGGTGTTGGATGAATTTACCGGAATGGATCAAGGATTCAGCTTAATCTATGCAAAATCAGATTATAACAATTGGCTGTACATTACCTACTTGGATCATTCAGAGATTCAAGAGGCGTTGTCTGGAACGAAATATGGACTCCTCCTACTAGCTGTTGTTTTAATTATAGCGAGTATCACCATTGCTTACCTTGTGGCCGGAAGAGTAACCCGTCCAATCGAAACGTTGAAGAAGAGCTTGGCAGTTGCATCCGACGGTGAAGGTACGAGCACGGATGATTGGGACTTCATCTCCCAACGAATTGACACGATTGTTACCAAAAATAAAACGCTGGAGAATCTCTATCAGCGGGAAGAACCGGAGTTAAAGAAACAGTTTATGCAAAACCTTTATCGTAATCGCTTACTTCCACTTGAATTAGAACAGCGATTAACCCAATTCCGCTATCCTGCTAAGCATGCAACCAACTTCGCGGTTATGCTGATTCAGATGGATGATTCTGGCTCACGGGAAATCCAGAATAAGGATATTTTCCTAGTGGGAATTAACGAAATGGTAAAAGAAATCATTCCGCTAGAACATCGACTGACTCCGATTGTCTTAAACGATCAGATTCAAGTTACTTTACTGGCATTCCCTACAGACGATGTTTTCGAGAATAAGCGGTTAGCGATCGACTACGCGAACCAAATGATGGAAGCATTACAAATGTATATGAATTTATCCGTCAGCATTGCTTTCTCACCATTTTTCACGGATTTACTAGCAGCGAAGGAAAATCTTGATTTCGGTAAAGAAACACTCGCCTATCATTTGATTTTGGATCATCAAGCGATTATTTTTTATGAAGACATCGAACAAACGTTGTCTACGTCTGAGATTTCTGAGTATCCAGAAGGTGTGGAAGCGGAACTCTTCCAAGCAATTCGCTTAGGTGAAGTGGAAAAAGTAGAAACCATTGCCTCCGAACTATTGGATACAATTATCAGTTCCAGTAACTTACCCATTAACGTTCAAGTGGCTCTCTTACGTCTAGCTTTGAATTTGGTTCAGCTCTCGCAGACACTGAATTCACAGGTTTTGTCTCAAGAACGAGGTAATGACTTGTACGAGGCAACTCTACAAGCGAAAGACTTCAACAGGCTGAAGTATCAGTTCTTACAAGAGATTATTCTTCCTTTTGCGCAGGAAATGAGCGAGAAGAATGCACAACAATTCCACCGCCTCTCTGAGCAAATTATTCAGATCATTGAAGCGGACTTCATGGAAGATATTAACTTAGAAACAATCGGAAGCGAGCTTCATTACAATCCGAACTATTTGAGTAACATTTTCAAAAAGGAAACAGGAGTAACCTTCAGCGATTACTTGACGAGCTACCGTTTCACGATTGCCAAAGAATGGTTACGTGATACTGAAGTTACAATCAAAGAAATTTCGGAACGGCTGCAATATCGGAATCCGCAGAATTTCATTCGATCGTTCAAGAAAAAGGAAAGCATGACACCGGGAGAGTACCGGAAGATGCACCGAGCAGAATAAATTTAAAAAAACAACGAGGTAGGTAGACTGACATACTGATTTGAGACAAACATAAAACACCTTCTTAGGCTGCTAATCCTCTGTATTCCAGAGGGGATTG